>JAYEMK010000050.1:21517-25974 GCA_034718095.1 Candidatus Bipolaricaulota bacterium
CTCGCCACTCATTACCCATCACTGGTTCATTGTCAAACGTCCTTGCAATGGCTATCCTTAAGGCGACAAGATAGACTTAGAGTATATGGTTAGCGTCCAGGCCAGAGGAAAAACACGAATGACAGAAATAGACAAACCACACGAACAGATAAACTACCTGAATGATTCGTGGGATTCGTGATCAGTTAATTCGTGAAGTTCGTGATAGATCTGTATGATGTTCTACAGTATATGGCCGGAGTCTAAAGCCATGAGGAAAAGCACGAACAGACAAACTACACGGAGGACTCGTGGGATTCGCGATAATAAACGCATCGAACCGCTAAACAAGTGCGACTTAAAACCGTGGATAAGGAGGAAGTGTGCGCAAATTAATAGTCTTAATTAGTTTTTTCCTCATTTTTATAGGCGTCCTCACCGGGGCGGCCTACGAGGGGGATCAATTCCTGTTTCTAAATAAGATAGAACCCGGGATGCATGGGATCGGAAAGACGGTCGTTGCCTCCGATGTGATAAGCGATTTCTCAGTGGAGATTCTGGGGATAATCGACCAGCCCGGCGATGACTCCGACTTTATCGTTGCCAGGGTGAGCGGGGAGGCGATCGATGCCTCCGGTGGGATCTCCCAGGGGATGAGCGGAAGCCCGATATACATCGACGGAAGACTGATCGGCGCATTGAGCAGAGCCGCAGCCTGGTCAAAGGAGAGCTCGCCGATCGGGCTCGTCACCCCGATCGAAGGGATGCTCACAATCATCGATTACATGAAAGAGGAATCCCAACCACCGGTGAAGAAGAAGGGGCTGCTCTCCCAGGTGAGGTTGGTCGAATGCGACTTCCCCCCATCGACGGCAAGGCTAAAGGCAAACCCACATACGATCTTCTCCTATCCCGTTTCATCCCCCCTGTTGATCCACGGACTCTCCGGGCGATTGATAGACGTGCTGATGAATGGGATAGACCCTGAGGCAGTCCCCAGTGGTCTGCTGTCGGAGTTTCTCCCCCTGACGATAGCCCCCCCGGGGCCGCGAGGCCTTTCCCCCCTTGGTTTACTCTTCAACCAGCCCGCCGCTATCGGTGGGGACGGCTCGGGCGAGGCCTCACTGTTGGAGCCGGGAGGGGCAATCGGGGTGGGATTGGCCAGCGGTGACGTCAGAATCGGTGCCCTTGGCACCCTCACCTACAGGGACGGTGCTGACCTGGTCGGCTTTGGACACCGGTTCCTACTTAACGGGAGGGCTGCATTTCCCCTGACCAGGGTCCATATCTACGATACGATGAAGACCTACGACGCCTCATTCAAACTGGGTACACTGCGAGAACCAACTGGAACCATTCTCCAGGATCGTACAGCAGGGATCGGCGGGTCGATCGGCCGCCTGCCACAGGGAATCGACCTCTCGGTAGCCGTTAAAGACATGGACACCGAAAGCAGCGATACCCTCCACATAGAGCTGGTAGACGAGCCACGGTTGATGTGGGAACTGCTGCTTGCAACAGGGCTTGAGGCCATCGATGAGGTCCTTGATAGGATCGGACAGGGGACAGTGGAGGTGGACTATCAGATCGACGGTGATGGGATGCCTAGATCCCTGAACCGACGCGACATATTCCTGAGCACCCGCGATATCGCCCTTTATCCACCCTGGCAGCTGGCAAACCTCATCTCTATCTTGCAGTACAACGAATTTGAGGACCCCCAGATCACCCGTATTTCCACCTCGATGCGCGTGCAACAGGAGATCAAGGCGATGCGGATCACCCACCTGGAGCTCGATAAGGAGGTCTACTCACCTGGCGACACGATCCAATACCGGGTTGAACTCCAGACATACCACGGGAAACGTAGGATCAAAGAAGGGCAAATTGAGATCCCGCCTGGCCTCACTGCAGATTACATAACCGTGCGTGCCTATGGCGGGCCGCGTCCGTTGGAGGAAGGGGAGGCCCCAATCGAGTTCGAGGAACTTACCGATCTGATGGAGACCATCGAAGACCTACCGAGCAATGATACGCTGACCGTGGAGCTGTTCGCCCCCAACCCCTTCTCCCCTTACCTGGATGCCCTGTACGGGGTGGACGAGGTTGAGATAGACCTACCAGGCTATGTGCTATACGACGAACGCGAGCTAACCGCCCTGCTCTTGTGGGAGGAATAGTTGTTCTCCCTACGTGAGCTCGCTCGATTGAGCGACGGCCAATTTTTAGGGGGAAAAGATTGCAAACCGCGACGGGTGGTACACGATTCCAGACAGGTGAACCCTGGTGATCTGTTCGTCGCCCTGCCAGGAAGACGGGTCGATGGCCACTCCTTTCTTGCTGAGGTATTTGCCCGTGGGGCATGCGGGGCAATCATCTCGGATCGCGGTTTTGTCCCCGAATCTGGACATGGGCTGATCCTGGTAAAAGACACACTAGAAGCACTACACAAGATCGCCGCTGCCTGGCGAAAGGGGCTTGTAGCAAAATTCGTCGGGGTCACCGGTTCATGTGGAAAGACCACCACCAAGGCACTGATCGCCCACCTCCTGAGGGGGGATATGCGGGTGTTCTCTGCACCGGAGAGCTTCAACACGGAGGTCGGCCTCCCACTCGCCCTGCTAGGGATGCCACGCTCCACTAAGATCGGGATCTTCGAGCTGGGGACTAACGCCCCCGGCGAGATCGCCGCCTTGGCCGCCCTGCTCGCCCCCCAGGTCGCGGTGCTGACCATGGTGGGGCGGGTGCATCTGGAAGGATTTGGGACCCTGGAGGAAATTGCAAACGAGAAATGGGATCTGATCCGTGCCCTCCCGCAAAACGGTGTAGGGATCATCCCCGCCGATCCACCCGTGCTCGCCCAACTCATTGAACAGGAAGACAGACAGCTCATCTCCTTTGGCCTGGAACAAGGGGATTTAAGAGGAAGAATAATACAAACAGTCCCTAATTTGCGGTTACGGATCAGTGACCCCCGACTTGAACTTGACCCTCCCCTCATCGGGGGACACAACGCGGTGAACCTGCTCGCTGCAGTGGGCTGCGCACTCCACCTCGGCGTTTCACCACACATGATCGAAAAACGGGTGGCGACGTTTGTCCCCATCCCCCATCGGCTCCAACTAATTCATGCCCCGTTAGGTTACATCCTCGATGATTCCTACAACGCAAATCCTGGGGCCACACGGGCCGCCCTACGTGTGCTGGCTGAGCTCGACCTCCCCGTCAAACAGCGGGCGTTCGTGTTTGGGGACATGCTGGAGCTGGGGAAAGGTTCAATGCACTATCACCGCGAGATCCTCGAGCTTGCGTTGAGGCTCGGGATCTCCCCCATATTCCCGGTCGGTGAGGCTGCAACCGCGGCGGCGCAAAATATACAAGACCAAAGACCGCGGGGAAGGATCATATTTGCGGACAAAGAAGAACTCCCAGACCGTGTGAGAAAGACACTTCGCGGGGATCAAAACCTTCTTTTAATAAAGGGCTCGCGCCTGCTCGGCCTCGAGAAATTGGTGGAGGAATTGTCCGGCTAGCCTTCTCATGAAGCTTCTATATCGTTTTGAGTGGTAACTCGGAGTTGAGTTCGGATGGATGCCGAAAAGAATTCACCACGAAGAGCACGAAGGACACGAAGAATGGACCCCTGATAAAATTCAATGTCACCTTGGGGGGTGTAGTAAACAGGACCGGTTACTATACCCCCCAAGCTTAACAGCGGGATAAAGTGCTTCGTGCTCTTCGTGTCCTTCGTGGTGAAACAATCTGGAATGCGAACCCTACTGCCTGCCCCGTGCAATGACAGGAAATGGAAGTATTTCACGGGGCCTGCCTGCTGTGGTAGCAAACAACCAAAATGAGAAAACGCTAACCACTCGAAACAGTGAGAAGACCTCATAAATAAGGACAGACTGGACCGGACATCCGTGTAATAACCCCCGTCTCAGCGGACGATGCCGGGCTATCACTGCAACGCTACTCGAATTGCAATGTAGAGGCAGAAAAAGTGTGGACTAATGGGGCGCGTTCCTGTAAAGTGTAAGTAAAATGAGGCTGTGAACAGGGATGGATAGGAGGTTTCGGCAATGCGAAATGAATTTACGGCAATTATCGAGCAAGACGGGGAATGGTACATTGCCTACTGCCCTGAGATTCCCGGCGCAAACGGACAAGGTAAAACAAAAGACGAAGCAAGGAAGAACCTGGCTGAGGCCATAGCGCTCATCCTCGAGGACAGACGAGAAGATGGTTTAAGGGGTGTGCCACCGGATGCGGTACGCGAAACGCTTACGGAGGAGAGATTGTGCTGACCTACAAGGCGATGTACAAGTATCTGGACAAAGGCATACATGGCGAAGTGCTGGATTTCCCAGGGGTTATCACATGGGGAGAAGATTTGGAAAAACCGATCCACCTGCTGTTGACAGCAGCGACGCGTGTTGCCCTGGTCCCTCAGGGTACAACACCATGAAAAGGCGTGA
>JAYEMK010000050.1:25984-28637 GCA_034718095.1 Candidatus Bipolaricaulota bacterium
CAGCATCTCCATCAGCATGGCTGCCGATTTGTGCGTGAAGCAGCGAGCATTCGATCTGGGAGAACCCAGTCACAAACCGCCGTACCTCGATACCGCGCCACCGGGAAATTCCAGATTACACCGCAAGGCGCATCTGCAAACAGCTTTCCATTCCCTTTACATCATAACCAGCAAGAGACATATCAAGTTCCTAGACCCTATCAGCTGCTACAATATCAGCGCACGATCCGCAGCCCACCGCCCTCCAGTATGCGTTCGACCTCGGCCTGGGTCGCCCAACAGAGATCCCCCGGGTTTGTCTGCTTGAGGGCGGAGATCGCGACGCCGTAGTTCACCCCGGCCCCTGGACCGTCAGTCAAATAACCGTACAGAAAACCACCGGCAAAGGAATCACCGGAGCCAACCCGATCAACGATCTCGATGTCGAACTTAGGCCCGCGGTAGATCTCTCCCCTGGAATAGACGATCGCTGACCAGCTGTTCCGCCATACCGATGGGGTTTCCCGCAGCGTAATCGCCACCGCCTCCAGATCGAACTGGTCCGCCAGGGCCCTGGCGACCGCTTCGTAACTATCTTTCCTGATCCCGAAGACGCGCTCGGTGTCCTCCTCAGTCGTTATGAGAATATCCGCGGCATTTACAAGCCTGGTCATTACATCCTGGGCATCTCCCTGTGACCACAACCGCGCCCGGTAGTTGAGGTCGATTGATACCTTGAGGCCCAGTTTCTTCGCCGCCTGCACCGCCTCAATCGTCACCTCCGCCGCTGTCTGGGAGAGGGCGGGGGTTATCCCCGAGGTGTGGAAGATTTTCGCCCCCTCAAATACTTTCTCCCAATCCACCTCTCCCGGTTTGATGCGCGAGATGGCCGAATCCTTCCGGTCGTACATCACGGAGTTGGCACGCGGCGAGGCACCGAACTCGACAAAATATGTTCCTATCCTATCCTCGTCGGTCCACACGATGTGTGAGGTATCCACCCCGTGTTCCCGTGCCTTGTCCTCGATCATCCGGCCCAGCGGATTGCGGGTGAGCCTGGTCACATAACTCGTTTTCATGCCCAGTCGCTGTGCGGCAACGGCCACATTTAGCTCTGAACCGCCGATGTTGACATCGAGACGCTTAGCCTGCTCCAATCGCTCATAATTTGGTGGCGACAGTCGAACCATCGTCTCGCCGAAGGTTACCAGTTCGTATTTCTGGTTCATAGTTTTCCCCTCTCTCATGACTACCGAATCGCGTTTATCCCCCTCCCCAGGGCCGACAGGACTGTACTCACAGCCTCTTCATTAGTGTTCGGGCCCATGTGTCCTATTCGGAATACCTTCCCTTTAAGTTCTCCAAGACTTCCGGCAAGCAAGATCCCCTCTTGGTCGCGAACGTAGGCCAGTAATTCATCCGCTTTTCCCTCCGGCCCCAATACCGCGGTAACCCCATTGGAAGCGATATCATCGGGCACATAGAGCCTAAAACCAATTTCGCGAAGTCCCTCTCTTAACATTTGTGTAATCCTATGATGTCGCTCAAATCTTTTACTCAGGCCTTCCTCTAAAATATTCTCCATTCCTAACCGCAGTGCTTTGATATTATTTACTGCCTGGGTAACAGGATGAGGGTGCCAATCTCTCCACTTCTCCCCATACTCCTTCCAGACCTTAAGGCTAAGATACCAACCAGGGGAATTTACTTGTTCGACCCTTTTCCAACCTTTTGTCCCCACTGCCACCACGCCCAGGCCTGGCGGTGACTCAAGCCCCTTTTGTGAGGCCGAAACACAGAGGTCAATCCCCCATGCATCCATCTCCAGGGGTTCGACACCTAAAGAAGACACAGCATCAACAATGAACAGAACCCCATAAGAACGGCATAGTTCGGCCAGCTCTTGAATAGGGTTCAATACACCGGTTGAGGTTTCGCAATGCACACAAGCTACTGCATCGAAATCCCCGCCCTTAATATTGCTTTCCACAGCCGCAAGATCGATCGACTGACCGAACGGAGCCTTAACTGTACGAACATCAGTAGTGTAACTACGCGCGATCTCCTCCAGGCGTTCACCGAAGAATCCGTTCTGAGGTATTAAAACCTTGCCATCGGGAAATAGTGTCGATCCAAATACAGCATCGAGCCCAGCACTTCCTGATCCCGGAAGCAGGAATATATCACCTTTAGTTAGGAAGATCTTTCGTAGAAGCCCTGTGGTCTCTTTGTAAAACGCTGTCCATCCCTTCCCGTAATGGGCTTCTAAAGGTTCAGCCATCACAGCCAATACCTCTGGGGTTACTTCGACCGGTCCTGGGATCATCAATCTGTATCGCTTCATCACTCCTCCATTTCAACGGCTCTAACCGCAGAGTACTCTGAGCCCGCAGAGAATATCAAAATTAGAGTTTTTCATACTTAACTCTAAATCCACAGTATTGGATTGGACTCGGTTTGGGCCTCAAGGTGAGTTTTCTTCCTACTGCTCCCCGCTTCCGCTGCGGTGAAATCCTCCGCTGGGACACAGGAGGCATAACGCGTGACGGGCAAGAGATCTACATCACACATCACCGATTACCCATCACGCATCACTCGTCACCCGTCTTCGCTCTCGCTTTTTTCACAGTCTCTACAAGCATACGGGCCCGTTCCGTAAGAAATTCATAGCGGC
>JAYEMK010000050.1:28647-29541 GCA_034718095.1 Candidatus Bipolaricaulota bacterium
TGCTTTTTTATCCACCAACCAGCTACCAGCGCAGACCACTGCGGCACCAGCCCGGATAAAATCACCGGCATTTTCCCCAGTAACCCCACCGGTGGGAACCAGCGGGATCTGTGGGAGAGGTCCATGCACCGCCTTGAGATATTTCGGCCCCAGGATGCTCGCCGGGAACACCTTGACCATATCCGCCCCCATCTCCCAGGCGGTGAGGATCTCGGTAGGGGTCATCGCCCCAGGGATGACGACCTTTCCATAACGGTGAGCCATCTCGATCACGTCTAACTCCACGGTAGGAGTGACAAGGAACTCTGCCCCGGCCAGGATTGCCTGACGCGCGGTAGTCCCATCTAGAACTGTACCGGCCCCTATCAAGACATCGTCTAATTCATTGGCTGCCTCCTCGATCGCCCGTAGGGCGCCTGGCGTGGTCATGGTTATCTCAACATAGTGGACACCCCCAACTTGGAGAGAACCGACAAGCCTAGACAGGTCTCTGCCGCTTTTAACACGAACTATTCCCAAGACTTTTCCCTCTAGGAGTTGATCAGCAATTATATTTTTTGGGTGCATTTTGCCTCCTTGCCATTTACATCTCTTGGTAGATGAGTGTCTTGGTAAGATCTAAGTAACATTTTCTTTACCAGGACAACATTTGGAATAGGCATCTGACAATTGGGGCAGAGCGAACGATAAATTTAGAGCATCTAATGTTTTTTTCTTTGGCATTCCGCGCTCATCCCACCCATGAAGCTCGTAATAATCGTCCAGCCAGATATCCAGTTGCTCCTGGGTGATGATCGGCTTTTCCATTTTCCCGTGCAGATCTTTCTGACATTCATTCATGATTCGCCAGGGAAGTTTATCATCTTTCCTGGTTAGGCCTTCTCGAATGTTGAA
>JAYEMK010000051.1:0-1766 GCA_034718095.1 Candidatus Bipolaricaulota bacterium
AAGGCCCTCGCCATGACCGGGGCGGAGCTATTCACTGAGCCTGATTTGGTCAGGCGGATGAAGGAGGAGTTCGCAGGTGGCTAAGGTACCGGGTCGAATCCACCTGGATCGCCTGGATGACAGCGCAGGACTCTCCTTATGGCGAGGAGTCCGCCCTTGAGTGGACCATACTTGGCTATTGCCTCCCTGGTGTACTGGGAGCAGGACGGATAAAAGCGGCAGCGCGCCGGGAATACCGGGGAGATAAAACGTTGATAAAACTCGATTAAGGCAAGCAAAGACTTTTTGATCACACCGTAAGTTTACCGTCTCTCTTGTCTTTCGCAAACCACTTGACGGCCGGGGACATTCGCTGTATAATGTTTTTAGCAGTCACGTAGGAAGACTGCTAAAAATTAAAAAAGGAGGTAGTCACCATGGCAAGAAGACTTCCAGGGATATGGAACCGACCTCTACCTATGGAGAGTGGAATCTCGCGGCTTTTCGACGAGTTCTTCCGCGACTTTGGCGAGGTTGGGTTTGATTTTTCCCCGGGCCTCGGGCGTACCGACATCTACGAGAAGGATCGCAACCTGGTTTTTGAAACGGAGCTTCCCGGGATGAAGCGAGGAGATATCGAGATAAAGGTAGAGGACGACAGGCTGTCCATATCCGGTGAGATGAAACGGGCCGAGGAAGTAAATGAGGAGAGCTACTTTCGCATCGGACGCCGTTATGGCCAGTTTCAACGTAGCTTTCCCCTTCCTGTGGATATGGTAGATACGGGCAATATCAAGGCTCGTTTTGCGGACGGAATTCTCAAGCTGACGCTTCCCCTTAAGGAGTCCATTAAGGAGAAGGAGAAACCGATCAGGGTTGAGGTGGAGTAACCTCGACCCCTGTAATGCCCCGACCACGCGGTCGGGGTTTTTTGTTTCACTGGGCATATTCGGCAATCTGGAATGTAGATCTCCCGCAAAACTTAGAAATATTACTACCCCGATCTATACACAGGTTATATTTGGCTTGTTTTTATCCTGAGATTGTGGTATCTTTGCCTAATTTAGCCTATTGAGGAGGTTTACTGAAAAAGTGAATGGTGGTAATGGTGGCGAATATAAAGCTGCAAGACCGAGGATTGGGATCACGACCTCTATAAGTGAGGATGAGAAGTCCTTCCGACTCAAAAGAGGCTATGTGGAGGCAGTGGCGGAGGCCGGGGGGATCCCAGTTATCCTTCCCTACAGTCAGGTGGAGGTTGAAGAAGTTGGAGACTGTATAGATGGTCTGCTTCTCTCTGGAGGATCGGATATAGATCCAATGTATTTCGGCGAGGAGCCTAAACATAGGCTTCTCAAGATTGATCCACACCGAGACCGGTTTGAATTTGCGCTGACCAGGCTTTTCTTAAAGGAGAACCGGCCGATCCTCGGTATATGTAGGGGAATACAGGTTTTGAACATTGCCGGTGGGGGTAATATCTATCAGGATGTAGAGATTCAGCTTAAAGATACTCTGCGTCACAGACAGGATGGTCCTTATTGGCATCCTACCCATCGAGTGACGATCAGACGGGACACCCTCCTCTTCGAGCTGCTTGGGGAGGAGGAGATTCGGGTAAACAGTTTTCATCATCAGGCAATCAAGAACATCTCTCCCCATTTTATCGTGAGTGCCAAGGCGACAGACGGAATTGTGGAGGCAATTGAGCGTTCCTCCGGTGGTTTTCAGCTTGGGGTTCAGTGGCATCCAGAGACAATGTGGCGAAATTACCGGATTTTCGAGGA
>JAYEMK010000051.1:1866-3320 GCA_034718095.1 Candidatus Bipolaricaulota bacterium
GCAGGGGATTTATCCTTTCTCCATCAACATTCTAAAATAGGAGAATAAATGTTTGACGCGCTCACCGATAAGCTGAACAACGTCTTTTCCAGGCTGCGGGGGAAGGGAAAACTATCCCAGGGCGATGTAGATGCCGGGCTGCGTGAGATCCGGCTCGCCCTGCTCGAGGCGGATGTCAACTACAAAGTTGTCAAGTGGCTTGTGGATAAGATCCGCCAGCGGGCTGTGGGGGGTGAGGTACTGGAGAGCCTGACCCCCGGACAACAGGTGGTGAAGATCGTCCGCGACGAGCTCACCGCATTGATGGGAGACAGTGAGGCTAAACTTTCCCTGGACCGGCGACCTGCGTCGATTATGCTCGTCGGACTACAGGGCTCGGGAAAGACGACCACTGCGGCAAAGATGGGCCTGCACCTCAAAAAACAGGGGCGCAAGCCTCTACTGGTGGCCGCTGATGTCCGCCGGCCAGCGGCTATTGACCAATTGAAGACCCTCGGTGAGTCACTCGAGCTACCGGTAGTCGCGGACAAAGAACGCCAGCCGTGTGAGATCGTCAAAACAGGGATTAGATGGGCGCAGGACAACCTGTGCGATGTTATCCTCATCGATACGGCCGGCCGCTTGCAGATAGATGAGCAGATGATGTCAGAGCTCGAGGAGATAAAGGATGTGGCGACCCCAGAGGAGATTCTCCTCGTAGCCGATGCCATGACCGGGCAGGAAGCGGTAAATATAGCGGTTGCCTTCGATCAACGTATAAAACTTTCAGGGGTGGTACTGACCAAGCTTGATGGGGATGCCCGCGGTGGTGCAGCCCTGTCCATCCGCCATGTTACTGGACGCCCGATCAAGTTTGTCGGGGTGGGTGAGCGGCCCCCCGATCTGCAGCCGTTCCATCCTGATCGGATGGCGGCCCGCGTCCTTGGCATGGGGGATGTCCTCTCACTTGTCGAGCAGGCAGAGCAGAAGATAGATAAGAAAAGGGCGGAGAAGGTCGCTAAAAGGATCAAGCAGGACCGCTTCACGTTGGATGATTTTCTCGGACAACTGGAAGAGATGAGAAAGATGGGGCCGCTGGCTCAGATCCTGGAGCGGCTCCCGGGGGGTGGAAAACTAAAGGGTAACGCCGATGTAGACGAGCAGGAGATAGACCGGGCGCTAGCGATTCTCCGTTCGATGACCGTGCAAGAGAGGCTAAATCCCTCTATAATCGGGGGTAGTCGCAAACGACGGATAGCTCGTGGTAGCGGGACGACCGCAAGGGACATAAATCGTGTCCTATCCCGGTTCAAAGAGGCGAAAAAGGCGCTCAAGCTGGTTGGAAAAAAAGGTGGGAGAGGTCGCTCGCCGTTGGACCTGCTCGGGATGTGAAGAAATCACAAATGACACGAATAAAACATATAAAAGATTCGTGGGATTCGTGGTCAGTTGATTCGTGATATTCGTGATATATG
>JAYEMK010000051.1:3420-7092 GCA_034718095.1 Candidatus Bipolaricaulota bacterium
ATATATGCTAAGGCAAGGTGAAAAATGGCAACGAAGATCAGACTTAAGAGAGTAGGAAGAAAGGGGCAGCCCTCGTATCGAGTGGTGGTACTAGACGGACGTAAGGCACGAGATGCGAAGGTGATCGACGACCTCGGTTATTACGACCCGAAGACAGAGCCGGCAACCTTTGAGATCGACAACGCTGGTGCTCTGGAGTGGTTAAGTAAAGGGGCAAAGCCGACCAAGGCCGCCCGTGATCTCCTCAGTCGGGTGGGGGTAATGGCGGCATTTGATGTCGAGCGCCGTGAAAAATAGGGACACCAGTGCTCTATAAGCTCTGCCTTTTCCTTGTTCAATCATTGGTGGACGACCCTGCGGCGGTGCAGATCGACCGCATCGAAACAGAGAAGGTGGACATATTTTTCATACATGCAAATCCGGACGACCGCGGCCGGCTCCTGGGAAAGAAAGGGAGAACGATCGGGGCGATCCGCACGCTTTTGGAAGGTGTGGCCGTCCCCCTGGACCGAGAAGTCGTCGTCGAGCTCCTTACCTGATCAGATGCGCTTTGACGTTCTGACAATCTTTCCGGAGTGCCTTTCAGGATTTTTCTCCAGCGGAATCCTGGGGGCGGCACAGAAAAAAGGGCTCATCGAGATTAACCTTCATGACCTACGTGATTACACCGATGATCCGCATCGGGCGGTCGATGACCGTCCATATGGCGGTGGGCCAGGGATGGTAATGCGAGTGGATCCGTTCGTAAAAGGAATAGAGCGGATAAAAAGTACTTTAAACGGTAGTCCAGTCGTGGTTCTTCTATCCTCACAGGGAAGATTGTTTCGCCAACCGGACGCAAACCGCTGGGCAAAGTCCGATGGGCTAATGTTGTTATGTGGCCGCTATGCCGGGGTGGACGAGCGACTTGTCTCATTTGTCGACACCGAGATATCTATAGGTGATTACGTCCTCACAGGGGGTGAAACGGCCGCCGCGGTCGTCGTGGAGGCAACTGCACGGCTCGTCCCCGGGGTGGTGGGGACCTTCGAGTCGGTGAAAAACGACTCCTTTTACCGGAAACAACGTCTTGGCCCGCCACAGTACACCCGCCCACCAAGCTTTCGTGGGCAACGCGTTCCTGAGATCCTCCTCTCCGGGAATCACGCCGAAATTGCCCGATTTCGCGAGCAGCGGGCGTGGGAGAAGACGATACGCAATCGTCCCGATCTAATCGGGCTCGATCTTGACAGAGACCGCCCCGATGGGTAACCTGTACATCGGCCTTTTGCACTTTCCGATGCTAAACCGCCGCGGTAAGATCGTCGCCACGGCGTTGACGTCGATGGATGTGCACGACATCGCCCGCACGGCCAGGACATATGGGGTGGCGCGGTACTTTGTCATCACGCCATTGCCCACGCAGCAAGGGGTCGCCAAGCGGATCCGCGGGGTGTGGACCGAAGGAGAGAGGGCAATGGAGCGAAGTTACCGCGGAGAGGCGATGGAGCTTATCTTTGTGGCAAACGACCTGGAGGAATCGATAGATTGGATCACTGAGGCGGAAGGTAGTCCACCATTGCTGGTTGCTACATCGGCTCAGGAACATGAACGGCAGAAGGTTACCTATGAGGAGCTAAACGATAGGCGGCAGGCCAGGCCAGTCTACATAATATTTGGTACAGGCTGGGGAATGAGCAAGGAGCTTATTGAGACCTGCGACCTGATACTGCCGCCGATCATGGCGGGCAGCGATTTCAATCATCTGTCGGTACGGGCAGCGGTTGCGATCACACTCGACCGGATAATGGGCTCCACGGATAGGGACAGATAGGAGGAACCGATGGACGACATACTTCGAGCAGTGGAGCGGGAATATATGAAAGAGGATGTGGACGAGTTTAGGCCTGGTGATATAGTGCGTGTGCACGAACGGGTACAAGAGGGCTCGAAGCAACGGATCCAGATCTTCGAGGGGATCGTCCTGAAGCGAAGTGGTTCCGGTACACGCGAGTCGGTGACCGTGCGCAAGATCTCCTCCGGGATCGGGGTGGAGAAGATATTTCCCCTTCATTCCCCCAAGATCGAACGGATCGAGCTGGTCAAGCGACACCGCACCCGTCAGGCAAGGCCATATTTCCTGCGTCGACTGACCCGTATCCGCTAACTGAGTCTTATTCAATGATGAGCAGCCGCCATAAAAACGTTATCCGGCAGAGGAAGAAAGAGAAAAAACCGGCGTGGATCCTGAGGCTTGTCAATCACTACGGCTGGTATCCCAGTCGGGTCACCCGCGTGATCCTCGAGTGGATTGAGATAATCGCCGTAGCTGGGCTGCTGGCATTTCTGGTTATCTACTTCATCACCGTACGCATGAGTGTCCCCACCGGGTCGATGATCCCAAGCATCGAGCTCAACGATTCGTTCTTTGTGGACAAGGTATCCTACTACTTTCGCGATCCAAACCCGGGTGACATGATCGTCTTCTGGCATACGGACGCGGTGTACATCGATAGGGTCGATAGGAATTCCCCTGCGGCCGGTGCCGGGATAGAGCCTGGGGCCAGATTGGTCTACATCAATCGCCAGCCCGTATTCTCCGCAAGGGTAGCCTCACAGATCATCGATTCACTTTCCCCCGGGACCGATGTCGTGTTGAGATTCTCCGGTCACCCAGCCGCCGAGATCGGTCCCAAGCCACAGGGGGCAAGCTCCCTCTTGGATTTCGGGATCAGACTTCGCGAACGGCGGGTGCGCTATGTGAAGCGCCTGATTGCCGTGGGGGGTCAGAGGATGCACATCGAGGGTGGCGATGTGTACGTCGATGGGGAAAAGCTCACCGGGCCACGCTTTGATCGCTACTATTATTCCAACGATCCCCAGATAAGGTACGGGGTGGGACCGACCCTGGTCCCGGAGGGAAAATTTTTCGTCCTCGGGGACAACTCGGCCAACTCGTGGGACTCCCGCTACTGGGGGTTCGTGGATGAGGACGATTTCATCGGCGAACCGTACTTCCGAGTCTGGCCTTTTTCCCGCTTCGGCCCGATGAACGGCTACTTCCATCTATGACTCCGTAGATTAGCCAGTGTCTCTCGCAAAAAAGAGCGACTGAAATACGGTAATGGGCGATGAATATGGAAGGCGTCTTAGAAAGGATACTAGAGGCCTTGGTTCACCCTCACCTAACCTCTCCCTTCACGAAGGGAGAGGGATGACAGGTAAATCTCCCTTTGTATTGGGCAAGAGGTTTGGTTGTGTAAGGGAGAGGTATGTCACACTTTTTTATCTCCCCGCCTCGCTCCATGTAGTAGCAGGATCGGATTTACTATGGGACAGGGGAATAATGTCAAAATTCCCCCCTCTCCACCAAGTGCTATCACACAATCCTCCCTACCCATCTCGCCCCGTGTAGTAGCCGGATCGGACTTACTACATGGGGCAGGGGAGGGAGTTAGAGGGAGAGGGAGCAGCAGTAAAGGGATTATGGGGTAAGGATTATGGAAACTGGCCTGTGGTAAGTGGCTTGTAGTATGTGGTTCGTTGTGTGAAAGCGATCAACTGGAGGCCACGTCCTGTCAAGTGGTGTATGACCATCGTGCCGGCTCAGGATTAGCTGATTAAGCGATCATCTGTTCAACCAATTCCCTTTCCTCCTCTTTATTCCTTTCATTGCTACCCACCTGTTGGGCT
>JAYEMK010000052.1:0-28961 GCA_034718095.1 Candidatus Bipolaricaulota bacterium
TCCCCCAGACATCCCATCTCTGGTAATGCCCTTGCCTTGTTGGCGTCGTCCTTCCGTCCGGTAACGGCGGACCATACTGTCCCAGGCTATACCTGGAACTGCGGCCTGTGCGTCATGCCAGGCACACGTAAAGAACCCCGCAGCTTGCTGCGGGGTTCTTTACTTTTCCTGGAGAACCTCCTGGGTAGAAGGGTGGAACTGGTAACCCCCGAGGCGCTTAGCCCATACATCGGGCCGCACATCCTTCGGGAGGTGGAACGTGTCTCTGTCGCCGTGTGAGTACATCCGGCATATTCTTGATGAGATTGACTACATCCTATCGCAGATCTCAGGGCAGGACTTTGGGTCTTTCAGTCAGAACCCGACGCTGAAGCGGGCATTTGTCCGCAGTCCGGAGGTCATCGGCGAGGCAGCGAAGAAGGTCCCGCAGGACCTTCGAGATCAGCAACCGGAAATCGAATGGCGGAAGATTGCCGGAATGCGAGACAGGCTCATTTACGACTACTTCGGCGTGGACTACACCATCGTCTGGGATGTCGCCACGACCAAGCTTGGTACACTGCGCAGCAGACTCCAAGGCTTGCTTGACTCGACGGAGAACTGCCAACGGACAGATCCATGCGATTCTGAATAGCCGCGCAGTTGCGGTTATTCAGAGCGCATAATCCTCCTCATTATACACAATTCATTTGCCCCTTTTCGCTTTAACCAAACGCCACTGGGAAGTCAGGGGTTGTGAAACTTACTGATACTCCTACGTAACGAAAGGGACACTGCTAAGAAAGCAAAAACCTATTTGTAACGGCGTTCGTATGCTACACCGGTCTGTGAGAGCAAGTCTAATCCTGCTAATTCACGAGGGGCCTCATCTGCAAAATCCAATTGTAGTCCACAATCCATGACTTGTGTGTCATGTGTAGGCCAGGCCCCAAGGACTCCACATCCATAAATCCAATGGTAGACCCCGAGAATTTTCCGGCTGCGGCGAATACGCCTTGTGGTTGCATCTCGACTCCAGGTACCATCGCCATTGTTGTCCAGGGTCTAGTCAACTGCTATACTAGCTACGAATATGTGCCCCATTAACGAGTTTGTTCTTCAGGATTGGGAAATTTGGCGACAATACACAACGTACTTCCTTGAACCTCCTTCATCGAGTGATGAGATCGCGACCAGCTTAGTCGAGAGTGGGACGGTAATGTGTGCACGAACTGTGGGAGGAACGCTAGTTTGGGAGGAGGAAGGGCAGACTGAAACAGAGGAGACATCGATCCAAGTTCAACCAGATGGGCGATACTCGTGGAAGCTAAGGACCGACCGCAAGCTAGGCGCTTTCATCGTTGAGTGTTTGCACCAATCCGCGTGGTTCCAGGCTAGTGAGTCTAAGGTTCTTGTGGCACCCGATCAGTTCCCGGCATCCTATGTCCGGGGATTCGCTGGTGAGTGTCGATTTGAGGGGAACGGACGTCTGTTTAGCATTTACCCCGTCATTAAGATGTACACAACTGGGGTAGTTCAGGTCTCACTTCGCCTAATGTCCCCCGATCGGGATGTTCCGCTCAGTGAGTTCATCCGTGAGTACCGAAACGCGAATACGCTTCGACAACGTATGGGTACCCGCAAAGCTCGTGAAAGCGGTGATGAGCAGAGATGTAGACGACAAGGAACGGTTTCCTCATCTGAGTGCCTGGAAGCGGAAGAAAGTGAAAGAAGCCATCGGGACATTCATACATGCAAACACGGAATCTGTGAAGGGAGGTGACTTCACTTTCAATCTTGCTCCCCTCTTCCTGAAAGGGGTATCTCCTACGCTCTCATCGCCTGGGAAACCCGCCTTCTTACCAACTCAGTCCAAGGAGTTAGGTTACACGATTTCCGAACTAGCTGGAACCATCATAGCGAACACGGCATACGCATTGGGGAAGCCTTCAAGGTTCTGGGGACGAAGCCGTAGGTTAAGGCGTGGTAACTATTGGGTTGGCAAACCCCATATCTACGTAACCAAACATCACGACCAGCGAGAGACAGCGAAAGAGAACGAGGCCACGCATGGCTCTGCTTTTGGATGTGTCCTCGCCGGAACGATTAGCGATACTGAGGAGCAAGCTTTGGCATTTCTTCCTCAGTCGGCGCGCTTGTTCCAGGACTACGGATGCTACGTAAGACGGGAGGCTACCCTGATTGTTTGGTCTCAGGCCGGGTTACGAAAGCTGTCAAAGTGCGCGGACGCAAACAGGGGGCATCTGATCTATGAGCAACATGTTGTGGCTGAGGCATTGGACTACGGATACGTTCTTCATCGAAAGGTACTTGAACTTGCCTTGGGGACCCGAACAACACTCCAAGCGTTCCAAGCCCAAGAGGAATTGATCACGCTCGAGCGAACCTTGGGAGATGCAAGTCCGTTCGGAGAATTGCAGGGACTGCTAGAGTCTGGCTGGCAGAAGATGGGGATAGAGACACTTAGACGGTTGATATCCGATGCCCTGGAAATCAGGCGTCAAGCTAACTTAGCTAGAGAGAATCGGAAGACTGGAAGGTGGCAGTTCATAGTAACTACAACCCTTGGTATTCTAGCGACTCTAGGGGTTGCGCATCAAGTTGTCGGGCCACTTTGGAGATGGCTATTATGGCCTCTCCCTTCGAATGCGGACCTCGCAGATCTCCTGTTGTTCTTTGTGAGCATTGGGTTCCTTGTAGGCATCCTCCTCGTCGTGCGTCTTTCCCTGTGGCTCCGTCGCCCCCACGAGTAATTCCACTTGCCGAGCAAGCTTGAATGCTCCTTGCTGCAAGCAAACAATCTGTAGATCCGTTCCGTGGTGTTTGGGGTCGAGAAGGATAGCGGGTGTCAACTCCGTTCTTGTCGTCCCTTAGAATATTCGATGGCAAGATGTCGGCATATGGACCTCTGAAGTCTAGAGGTCACTTCGTCGCCTCCTCGACGATGCGAAACTCCTCATCGGCCAGGCTGAGACGTTCGTAGACGACACTCGTTGACGCTCATTGCAAGGGAGAGAATGGACATAGCCTATCCTCCGAGTGAGTCGGTGAGCTCTTTCAAGAAGGCCTCGATCGAGTAGTATGTCTTCTCCTGTCCTCTCTTCTTGGTATGCGGATAAACCGCTATAGGCACCTTCTCGTCTTCCTTGTACACCAACAAGGCAGGAACTTGCCTTCCGAAGTAAGGGAAACCTCCTATTCGTCTGCTGCCAAAATGCTGACTCATCTGCTGCTTGTAGCGCATCGCAACGCTCTGAGCTTTCTCATGCCAGCGCTTCAGCTCTTCTTCTGCCATGTCTTTGGTGTCAATCGACTCGCATGTGAGACCCTTCTTACCAAGTCTTGCCAAATAGTCCTTTATCCTATGCGCATCTACAGACCAAGGCTTGATTGTGTCGTCCCAAAGGAACACGATCTTCTTAATCATCATCTTCACCCTCTCTCACTTTCAGTGCCGCCTTTCGTTTTGATTCCACTTAGCACCTGCGAACATGGCGCTCACCGCATCGCATTCTCCACGATCTTACTCTCCTCCTCCGTGAGACCGTAGAGTTCGTAGACAAGCTGGTCGATCTGCTTATCAGTCGTGTCGATCTGGCGTTGGATCAAAGATTTCTCGTGGTCGGTCTTGGCGGCTTGCAGGTCACTTGTAGCCTTCAGCATATCCCTGCTCGTTGTCGATGTCCCAGCCGAGTGCCTTAAACAACGGATCGATGAACTCGCGGCGGGTTTCGGTCTCGTTGTACTCGCCAGAGCAATAGGCATCGCGGTTACAATCGAACCGCTCGATCAGTTCAATAACATGCTGTGGGATGGCCAACTTCACCATGCCTTCTTAGATCCTTCCACATTGTAGCTATTAGTTTATATCGTTACACATTCTCCGACAAGCAGGGGGAAGAAGCCCTTCATCTCAAATACCGATCCGCCATAACAGCCATCCCCCACAGGAGAAAATGAGGCTGGTAAATGTGAGGATCAGGACGGCTTTTCTCACCCCAAAGCGTTCTGCCAGCCGGTGATGGATATGCCGCTTATCGCCCTGAAATACCGATCGACCATGGGCGAGGCGGCGAAGAATGGCGAACGCGGTATCCCCCAACGGGACTGCGACCAAAAACAGGGCGGGGACGATGTGCCATCCCCCTACATCCTGGCTGAGATTCGTCAGGATAAGAAGACTGAGCAGGTAACCGAGCAGCTCAGCCCCGGTATCCCCGAGCAGAAGCCGCCCGCGGTGGCGATTGAACGGGTAGAATCCGATGATCATCCCCAAAGCCACTGCGGTCAGTCCGGGATTACCATTTCCCAGTGCGATGGCAAGCAACACAAGCAACGGGGCCAGCAGGGTTCCCAGCACCACTCCATCCAGTCCATCGATAAGGTTCACTGCATTTGTCACCCCTACAACCCATAGCCACGTCCCCGCATATCCGAGGAATGCGGAAAGCGGCGTGGCCGCGATCAGGATCGAGCAGCGAGAGGAAAGCCCGATTACAACCAGTAAAGCTGCGATCCCCTGCCCGATCAATTTTTGCCACGGGGCAAGATCCACAATGTCGTCGACCAACCCTACACAGAGGATAACTATACCCCCCAGGACCAACGGCAGTGGGAGGCTAGAAAAAAAAGGTATCCCGCCGACAATGGCGCCTAACAGAAGGGCAGGACCGCCGATCGGCCGCCCATCACCCCTTGCCCGCAGTGGCCAGCTGCGGCCCAGGCTGAGAATGGCGAGAGACCCAACGACCACCCCGACAACTGAGAGGATCGACATACCAAGCCACAGCTCCATACATTTAAGTGTAGAGGGCGGATGAGGTGGGGACAACTATTGCGGGCCCTGGTCACCTGTGGTATCTTTTTTATTATGATAGTGAAGACCTTTCTTCAGCAGGGGGAATCAACCGCTTCTTCCTCCATACTCCTTGTCCCCCACGGGGTAGATCGCCGCAGGGCCGGGCGCCAGGTTGCAGCAGGCCTGCTCACGGCTGATAAAAAGGGAAGGGCACTGGTACTGCGTGGCGCACACCCTGACCTGATAGAACTCTCCCCGCCACAGGGAAAGGAGGCTATCGGCATAGATCAGGTGCGCGCCGTGATCAGACAGGGACAGTTTTCACCCACACAGGGAAAGAGGAAGGTGTGTATGATCACCGATGCGGCTGCGCTGACCCCAGCCGCGGCAAACTCTCTTCTCAAGATCCTGGAGGAGCCGCCTCGTGGGCTCACCTTCCTGTTGTTGGTAGAGCAGGCGGGGGACCTGTTGCCGACGATTCGATCCCGGAGCAGGGTCATCAGACTGCCCCCTCTCTCCAGGGGGGATCAACTGCGCCGGCTCATAGACAATGGTTATCCGACGGAAGAGGCGAACTACCTTATCACCATCACCAGGGGCAAACAAGACCTGATGGAGCGCTTCCTCACCCATAGGATAGAGGTGGCCACCAAACGCGATAAAACCCGGGAGCGGGCACACACCGTCGCCAGCAAGACACTGCTGGAAATGGTTACAGCGGATGATCCAATTTCCCGATATGAAGGATCGATCGCACTATTGGAGCGCCTGATCGACGACGAGGGCACTACCGTCGTATTGAGTGCAAAGGCGCTGGCAAAGACCGGTCGTGACCAGGTGGATGAATTTCTCGAGGGACTGGCCTACATTGTTCTTGATCTCATCCATGCCCATCCCAACGTACGCTCGGCGGACCAGCCTGAGGCATCCCTGTTAAAACAGGGATTGAGAATTGAAAGGCTCCTTGAGCTCTCGGCCGCGACCGAACGGGCACGGAGGTCATTAAAGGGGTACACCCCGCTGGAGCCCCTATTATTGTGGATCCTGCTTATTGCGCGGAGGTTGAATGAACGACAAAAGGCTCGTGCTGGTACAGATATTAGACATTGAACGGGACAGTGAATATTTCTATGCCGCCGGGCTTGATCTGGCCCCGGGAGACCGCTGTGTGGTGGGGCACACAGGCCTCAGGTTGGGGGTTGTGCGGCGGGTGATGGAGGCGGGTGCCGAGGTCAGCAAACAATTCCAACGGGTAGTGAAAAAGGCGACAGGGATTGACATCGAGGCCTATTCTCGCAACCAGAGGGATGCACAACAGCGATTTTCCTCCGCCAAGGAGATAATCTCCCGCTTCGACCTTCCGATGCATCCCGTCGCCGCCGAATATACCCTCGATCGCTCGCAGCTGCGCATCTACTTCACCGCCCCACACCGGGTCGATTTCCGGGCCCTGTTACGGGAACTGGCGGTGGCCTACGGGGTGCGGATCGAATTACGCCAGATGGGTGCCCGTGACGAGACAAAGCTAAAGGGGGGGATCGGCCGCTGTGGGCGTCCCCTGTGCTGTCATTCGTTCCTGTACAAGCCGAAACCGATCCCGATAGAGCTGGCATACGATCAGGAGCTCTTCGTATCCCCTGAACGGATCACCGGGATATGTGGGAGGTTGATGTGCTGCCTGGCCTATGAGCATGAGACCTACAAGCAAGAACTCAGCAAACTACCGGCATTGGGGACAAAGGTATCCCACGGCAAAAAACGAGGAAAGGTCATCGGTCATAACATCTTCCGCCACACCGTCACCCTGCTCACAGAGGAGAACGAGCGAATTGAAGCCGCCGCTCCCGAGGTGCGGATTATCCCCCAACGGGGAAAGCCAGAGGGGTAAGTACCCGTACCCCCCGTTTTCGCAGGCGGGCAAGCTCCTCCCTGGATAGCTGGGCCTCGAGTTCAGCACCATCTTCCCTGTACTCTTTGATGATCGCTTTGCCCGTATCCAACAACGCACCCGCCACGTCGCTTGCCGGATATGGCACCAGTAAACGGGCCCGCAGCTCACCATGAAACAGGATTGAGCCGATGCGGTGGGTGAGTGGTCCCAGGTCTGGGTCATGTCTGGCTGAGATGCGGATGGCGGAATCGGGGAATCCCATCCCCCGTTGTCTTGCCCCTGCCAGATCGACCTTGTTCAGCACATTGAGCATCGGGGGACGGAAATCCTCAGGAAAGAACACCTCTCGATTCAGTATGGCAAGGACTGTGCGGTGATTTTCCTCTGCCCTCGGATTGCCAAGATCGACTACATGCAAAAGGAGGTCTGCCGACCGCACCGCCTCCAGTGTGGCAGCGAACGCAGGGATCAAATGGTGAGGGAGATCGGTTATAAAACCGACTGTGTCTATGAACAATGCCTTCCTGCCTCGCTGTAGCCCCCCACGCCGGACCACGATGGATAGGGTCGCAAACAGTTTATCCCCGACCGGGGACCCCGCCTCGCACAGTCGGTTAAGAAGGGTCGACTTTCCGCTGTTGGTATATCCGACGAGCACCACCTTGGGGATCGGGTTTGCCTTCCTTCTCTTGCGCCTGAGGGCCCGTTCCTTTTCGGCCTTGATCAACCGCTGTTTTATCGTGTGGATACGACGCTTGATCTTATCCCGATCGAGCTCGAGCTGGGTCTCCCCAGGGCCGCGGGTTCCGATCCCCCCTCCCAGCCGGGTGAGTGCCTCCCCCCAACCGCGCAGCCGTGGCGACAGGTAGCGGAGCTGCGCAAGCTCCACCTGCAGTCTTGCCTCCTTGGTCATCGCCCGTTGCGCGAATATATCCATGATAAGCTGCGCCCGGTCGATCACCTTGCGGGATAGCCTTTCCTCCAGGTTGCGTGCCTGGGCCGGGGAGAGCTCGCTGTTGAAGATGATAACGTCAGCGGCCAGTCCCTCCGCCATCCCCCGTAGCTCATCCACCTTTCCCTGACCGATGAAAAAAGCGGGATCGGGGCGCGGGCGGGACTGGACCACCCAGGCGATGGTCGAGATATCAGCAGTATAGGCAAGCGATTCCAACTCCTGCATCGATTCTTGCCTGGCGGCCTCGTTACAGCCGGGGTCATTCAGACCGACCAAGATGGCCCGCTCCGAGCCATAAACACGGGCCCGCTCACCCAACCGGTCCTCTATAAGCTTATCTCTTCCTCTATTATTCCTCTCTTGCAACCTGCGCCCCCAGTGCGCACAGTTTTTCCTCAATCCGCGTGTACCCGCGATCGATCCGCTCTGCACATGATACTGATGTCTCCCCCTGTGCCGCCAGTCCCGCGAGCACCAGCGCGGCGCCAGCACGGATGTCCGGTGCCTCCACGTCCGCGGCATGGAGCCCTGGTACCCCGGTTACGGTGGCCGTCCGGCCATCCACCGTTATTCTCGCCCCCATCCGATTTAGTGCCGGGACATAACCGAAGCGGTTCTCGAATACCCCTTCGGAAACGATGCTCTTTCCCGTCCCCAGGCTGAGGAAAGAGACAAGCGGCGCCTGCAGATCAGTGGGAAATCCGGGATAGGGAGAGGTGGTGACGGTCATAGCCTGCGGTCTTGCCCCGGCTAAAACGATGGATTCCCCCTGGACGGAGAGAGGGAGCCCCGCCTCTTTTAACACCAGGGACAGGGCCTCCATGTGTTCAGGTATAATCCCCCTTACCTCGATCTCCCCTTGCGTCATCGCCCCGGCTATCAGCCATGTCCCTGCCTCTATCCGATCCGGGATGATCGTATGCTCTGCCCCGTGCAATCTATGAACACCAAATATCCTGATCCGGTCCGATTCAGAGATTATCTCCGCCCCCATCTTGCGTAAAAGCCCAATCAGATCGTCAATCTCGGGTTCCTGTGCCGGGTTTTCAATCACCGTTTCCCCTTTGGCCAGGGTGGCTGTCATTACGAGTTGTTCGGTGGCCCCTACCGAAGGGTAAGGGAGCTTTAATCTGGTACCGTGCAACCTCTCCGCCCTAAGGACTACACATTCCGATCGCTGTTCCACCCTGGCCCCAAGCTGCTCAAGCCCGCGCAGGTGAAAGTCCACCGGGCGCCGACCGATCGTGCAGCCCCCGGGCAATGGGATCATGGCATGGCCAAGGCGGGCGACCAATGGCCCCAGGATGAGAAAAGAGGCGCGCATCTGCTCAACATATCGGGCCTCTGCCTCCCCTGACAATGCCCCATCGCGGCCCACCTCTACCTCTGTCCCGGTATGCAATACACTCTTTCCCAGCGAGGAGATGGTGGCAAGGATGGTAAAAACATCGCGCAGGGCTGGAATGCGGTGCAATTTAACCGAATCATCGGTCAGCAGGGTAGCCACACAGGCGGGCAGGGCTGCGTTCTTCGCCCCTTCAATAACGATCTCACCTATCAGTCGTCTCCCCCCCGCAATCACCAATCGGCCCATACTCAGGGAAGGTAGCGAAGAGGATCAAGGGGAAAATCGTTGTAGCGGACCTCAAAGTGCAGATGAGGACCACTGGAGAGGCCGGTGTTCCCGGACCTGGCGATTGGCTGGCCCACCTCCACAAATTGCCCGCGCCGGACGGATGTCTCTGAGAGATGGCCGTAAAACGAATAGTACCCCTCGGGGTGCCCCAGAACTATGAGGGTACCGTATCCCCCTTCTTCCCCACAAAAATAGACCTCTCCCGGGGCAGCCGCGTGCACCACCGTCCCCACCGGAACATCGATATCGATCCCATTGTGATGGTGGTGGACGCCTGTAATCGGGTGATCCCTCCACCCAAACGGTGAGACGATCTCACCGAAAAGCGGCCAGATAAAGCGGGAATCCTCCCCTTTAGAGAGGCGAACCACGTTCTGCCACAGGGACCCGGTCGCCCCGGGGATAATAAGCACGTCCCCAGCGTAGATCATCCCCGGATCGCTGATCCCATTGGCGGCGATGATTTCATCCACTGTAACGGCATAGGTAAGGGCGATATCAGTCAGTGTCTGTCCCGGTTTGATAAGATGAAGAATTCCATCCCGCGGTGACCGAAGCATCTCTCCCACGGTGAGGACCCTGGGGTTCAGAACGCGATTGCTTGCGGCGAGCTGTTTCGAGCTGACCCCAAGCGTGGAGGCAATCCCTGCAAGGGTATCACCCGGTTGCACGGTACGTTCCAAAATGGCTACGGTGCCAGGTGTCGGCTCTTCGGTAGGCTCTTCCTCAGGGGGCAATTCGGTCTGGGTTGGAGTGGTCGTCTCTTCCTGACCCTGTTGTGATTCCTGCTCCACGACGGGCTCGACAGGGGGGGCAGGGCTTTTTCCGGAACGCAGAAGGATCGGGATAAGGATCACCCCGATCAGGATGACCACCGCTAATAACACACGATCTTTACGGATCGGTTTCTCAGTCACTACGCATCAACTCAAGGAATTGTTCGTTGTCCTTGGTCGCCTCCATCTTGCTATTGATGAACTCGATCGCCTGTTGTGGGTCATTCAACTCACCTATCATTCTACGCAGGATCCACACCCTTTTCAATACCGTATCATTAAGCAGGAGTTCCTCCTTGCGTGTACCACTCTTCTCTATATCGATCGCCGGATAGATACGCCGGTTGGCCAGGTTACGGTCGAGTATCAATTCCATGTTTCCCGTTCCTTTAAACTCCTCAAAGACGACTTGGTCAAGCTTGCTCCCGGTATCGATGAGTGCAGTGGCGATGATGGTCAGACTTCCACCCTCCTCCAGATTCCGCGCGGCCCCGAAGAACTCCTTCGGCTTGTAGAGTGCGGTTGGGTCCATCCCACCGGAGAGGAGCTTCCCTGACGGCGAGATTGACAGGTTGTAGGCACGCGCCAGCCGGGTGATGCTGTCCATAAGGATGACCACATCGAACCCAAGTTCAACCAGCCTCTTCGCCCGCTCGGTCACCAGCTCAGAGATACGGGTGTGGTGATGGGGTTCCTGATCGAATGTGGCCGCGACAACGTCCCCGCTGGAAATCGAGCGGCGAAAGTCGGTCACCTCTTCCGGCCTCTCATCGACGAGCAGGACAAGAAGCTTGACCGCAGGGTAGTTGGCAAGGATGCCGTTTGCGATCATCTTGAGCAGGGTCGTCTTCCCCGCCTTGGGGGGAGAGACAATAAGCCCTCGCTGTCCTTTCCCAATCGGGCAGAAAAGATCCATGATCCTGGTTGAGATCTCCTCAGGGTCGTGCTCCAACCGCAGCTGCTCGTTCGGATGAAGCGGGGTAAGTTGCCGAAATTCAGGGCGAACATGAATCTTTCCAGGGGCCCTATAATCTATCTGATCTATCTTGAGCAGGGCGAAATAGCGCTCATCGTTCTTCGGGGCACGGATGATCCCCCCGATCAGATCACCGTTCCTTAAATCGAAGCGCTTTATCTGGGACGGAGAGACATAGATGTCAGTATCCCCGGGCAGACAGCTCTCGTTACGCAGGAAGCCATAGCCATCGGGGAGTACCTCCAAAATCCCGGCATCAAAACGCAGATCCTTCTTGTCGGAGTAGTACTCCATAATCGCTCGCAGGAGCCCATCCCTGTTCAACCGTGTCCCGCCGTCGATATTGAGCTCCTTGGCAGTCTCATACAGTGATTTAATGCTCTTCGTACGTAGTTCACCAATTTCCATGGTTAATCACCTCTAAACACGAATTCCTCGACTAATAATCAAATAGGTCCCAATCAGGTAAAAGACTAGAATCAATGCGGCATCGATCCCTACCCCCAGCACACAACGCCGGGAGCGATATGCGATGGCGATGATCGCGATAACGGTGAGCCCGATCCCCAATATTGCCACCACAAGCTGATCCATCATCCCTACGCCTGGGCAGGAGAGGATGGATCCCTGGCGGAAGGCAACATCGGCAAAAAAGATGGTCAGAATATTAAACATGTTCGAACCGAAAATATTTCCGAGGATCATGTCGTATGCCTTGATACGTATGGCCCCTAACGCGGTAGCGAGCTCGGGGAGCGAGGTGACGATCGCCACCAGAATCGCCCCCATAAATGAGCCGGAAAGCCCGCTCTCTATGGAGATCGCTTTGCTGGCTTGAACCAGAAACACCCCTGCAGTGATAATCACTACGGCACAAAAGATAAAGCCAGCCAGGGCACGAGCCAGTGAAATATCTACCGTAACTTGGTCCCCTTCTTTTCCCCCCCTCTCGGCATGGTACAGGAGGAATATCCCGTACACGTAGCCAAGGAGGATAATCCAGCTCAATATGCCTATCCCCAACAGCCTCATCCTCAAATTGAGGACCATACCCAAAACAGCAACCGAGGTAAGAAAGATCGCCATCCCCCCACTTATCAAGTGGTAAGAGCGGACCTTGAGCAGGAATGGACCACGCCTGAGCAGAATCAGATCCATCACGGCAATTATGGCGATGTTAAACAGATTGCTCCCCAGTGCGTTCCCGACGGCAATGTCGGGGGCCCCGATACTCGCGCCGGTAATTGTGGTGGTCAGTTCAGGGATGGAGGTGATGGTCGCGAGAAAAAGCAGGCCGATCCAGCCCTGCCCAATCCCACTGTATTGACCGATCGCACCGCCAAATTTGGAGAGCCTGGTCCCGGCGAGCACCACCGCCAGCCCGGCCAAGAGAAAGGTGATCCAGTGAGTGATCATACAGTTGAACCTCTCTATACCATTTCTTTGGTACCTGCTAAGTCCTCTGGATAATTATTTACCTGCAGGCATCCCACGGGCAGACCACAAATCCCACGAATGTTACAAATCATTCGGTAACGACGGATGATGAGTAGTGTGGGATACAGGTTTCCTTTGTGTAATCTATTCATTAGTGCCACTGTTGATTGTCTCCCGAATAAAAATATGGGGCAAAACCACTGACGAGTGTGGGACAGATTTACCGCTGCTGATGTTGATATTACACTTTCTTTATAAGCCATTTAATCATGTCGCCATACATCTTAAATCGGTCACTCAATCCTGGCCAGAAACCTCTTTTCTTCTCCTTCAAAACGTGAGTAACCCCTTCCAATTTTACCTTCTTTTTGCACCAGCCCTCCTTGGCCGCTAATTTGGAGAGCGTTATCTCGATCCCGTAGGCCATCTCTTCTATATCCTGCTTCGCTCGTCTCCAGAGGGATTTGGATAAGAGGCGCTGCCCCGATGCAAATGGGTTAATCGTCTGTGCAATGTCAGTGTTGACCCGACCACTGGAGAAGACCCCCACCACCATATCCACCCCATCCTGGGAGTAGGCCTCGATTAGTTTTTCAATGTGTTGGGCCGATAACCCCACCAGGTCAGCGTCAAGGAACATCAGATCCTCATTACGCGCCTGACCTACCCCAACATCGAGGGCAGCACCCTTCCCTTTATTCTCCGGAAACACGATCACCCTCGCTGCAAACTGTCGGGCAACATCCGCCGTTCCATCATCCGAACCATCGTCGACCACGATAACTTCGTCCACCAGGGAACAGTCGAAGACAGGGCGAAGAACGGCAGCAATCCGTGAGGCCTCATTATACGCTGGTATCACAACCGATATGTCCATCAGCCAAAGATTAGTTAAACTGCTTTGAGGAAACAGGTTAAGTTATAGAACCATTTTATCCATCTATGGAGATAAAGTCAAACCAGGAAACGAGATCCCGTAAAAGCCCCTCCCCCTCCCTCTCGCGAATCCCCGCCACCGGAAACGAGGCAAGAAACCTCTGTCCGTAACTGCGGTGCAGGATACGACTATCGGTGACGATGATCGCCCCACGATCTCTCTTGGTGCGAATGAGCCTTCCCATTCCCTGGCGGAGTTTGAGAACCGCACGAGGGACGGCGAGCTGAAGAAATGGGTTCTTCCCTTCCTGGGCCAGCCGCTCTCCGATAGCGGAGAATACGGGGTCAGTGGGGACAGGAAACGGGAGGCGGGTGATGACCAAAATCTCCAGCGCCTCACCAGGGAGATCCACCCCCTCCCAAAAGCTGTCCGTACCCAACAGAATTGTCCCCCCGTCGCTCCGCTTGAACCTCTCCATCAATCCGCTGCGTGACCCATTTTCCGACTGGACGAGGACATCCCCTGCCACCCTCTCCTTAACAGCCTGTAGAAGTCGATACGAGGTGAACAACACGAGCTGCTTTCTGTTGGTCTGCGCAGCTGTCTTGCTGATCAGGGAGGCAAGCCCCTCCGCGTATGAATCAATGGGGGAATTCACCGAGGGAAGAAACTCGGGCAGGTAAATACGCATCCACCTGTCATATAAGAATGGGCTTTTCACAACAGAGTATTTTACCTCACCAGGGGCAGAAGAGAGGCCAAGTGAGTCACGCAGGTAACTGAAGTCTCCATCCAGGGAGAGGGTTGCCGAGGTAAGGATAAGGCCATCCAGGTCTGGATACAGGGAGTCCTGCAGGATCTTGTCCACCTTGAGTGGGGAGGATTTGAGGGTTACCCCACTTTCATCTCGGGAGTACCAGTTGACATAGTTCTCCCGCGCCGCGCCGAACAGCTCCTTAAACAGCTGCCCGATCGCCTCAAGTTCCATTATCAACCTCTCGCCCTCGCGCCTCTGATCATCGACATCGAGTGTATCCAGTATCCCTTCAGTGCTAATCTCTATATCCCCGATCCTCTGCAACAGCCCTTTCAACTGTGAATCGAGCCCATTTAACCTGGGAAGGCGCCCTCTTTGCTCACCCGGCAGGAGTCCTGCTACACTGGAGAAGATACGTGCATTGAGGCTGCGCAGGGTCACGATAGATGAATGCAGCCGTGCAATCCGTTGATCATCACTGGGGAAGGAAAGGCGAGAGCCCCAGCTGTCCCCGGTTGGCCGATAGATCTCCGCCGAGAGTGCATTCAGGCTGCGTTGGGATAGCGAGCTGGTAAATGCCTCTCTTGTAGTCTCCTCCAGCGCATGTGCCTCATCCACGACCAAAAACCGATAATCCCCCAGTATGCCGTGTTCGCTCCCCAGATCGGCGAGCAAAAGCGAGTGGTTAACGATCACGAGCGCCGCCCTCTTGGCGCGGCGTCGGGCGATCATCGAGAAGCACTCGTTGAAAAATGGACAACTGGAACCTGGACAGTGACGAGGATCGGTGCGAAGCCTGGGCCACAGCCTGCCCGCGGCACGGTGAGAGAGGAATTCACTGTTCTCCTCAATATCCCCTGTCTGCGTCCGAGAAAGCCAGTCTGCGATCAAACTCAGCCCGGAGGGCAACCCCTGCGACGGCAACCCGCCCACCAGCTTGTACCAGCGATCAAGACAAAGGTAATTCTCACGCCCCTTCAGCATGGCGACCTTCAGTTCAGGGGCAAGGTGGGAACGGAGGAAGGGGATATCCTTCCGATAGAGTTGTTCCTGCAGCTGCTTGGTGCGGGTGGAGATGACGGCGCGGGCACTGGGGTCGGAGCACAGATGAAGAATCACCGGGATGATGTATGCAAAAGACTTTCCTGTACCCGGGCCCGCCTCCACTACCAGTGTCCCCTCTTTTTTTAGGGCCTGCGAGACGAATCTTGCCATCTCCCGTTGCCCGGGGCGATCCTCATAGTCGGGGAGCCCCGCACCGATCACCCCGTGGACGGAGAACTCATCCTCGACCGAGGGCAGATTTCCCATTTATCTACAAAAGGTGGCGAAGAAGGTCGATCCGCCGGAGAATCCCGACCAACTTGCCCGCGGAATTGATCACTGGGAGGCTCCTGACATTTCTCCGGATGATCAGATCTGCCGCCTGCAGATCATCGTCATCCTCCTTCAGACAGATGACATCACGGTGCATATAGGTCTTGATAGGGTTATCCGCAATCTTTGCAAGCTTGTTGGAAAGCTGGTTCATGTCCGGAATGAAAGAGGTGCTGTGGAGCATCTCAAAATATCCGGGGAGGGCGGCCTTGATGACGTCTTTATCGGAGATGAAACCAGCCAGTTTACCTTCCGCATCCACGATCGGCATATTGGACAGCTCCGAGTTTTTGAGGATGAATATGAGCTCCCGTACGGAGATCTCCTCATCCACCGCCGTCAGGTCCTTGGTCATAATCTGATTAACCTTCACGCTGCCTCCTCATACCGCTCCACGGAGATCTGCTCCATCTCGGCCTCGATCCTCTCACGCTGGTGGCAGATCTTCTCATCCCCTTCCGCGCTCAATATGGCGGCTGCCATCCCGAAACGCAATGCCTCCTCGAACCCCGCCCCCTCGTCCAATCGGTAGATTATCCCCCCGACAAGGGCATCGTCCGCCCCAACCAGGTTTTTGAACTGAGTAGTTGATATCCGTGCCTTTATATCCCAAATCCCGTCGCGGGAGATCGCGATATCCCCGGTGACCCCATGGGAGATGATGATGACCTCCACCCCCTGCTCGATGACCCTTCTACCCGCGGCGATGATTCGCTCCCGGCTGGTGAGCCTCGCCCCCTCCATGGCCAGCCGCTGCCGTGTATCCGGCTTGACCAAATATGGGGCGGCGTCGAGGGAACGGCTCAACGCCTCTCCACCTGCACTTATAACAACCTTGGCCCCCGTCTCCTTGGCCAGCTTGTAGTAGAAATCGGAATCCAGCCCAGGGGGCAGGCTCCCGGCGAGGACCATCCAGTCAGCATCAGGCAGTATCCGTCCATAGCGGCGCAGAAAACGCTCGCTTGCCCCTTGGGAGATCTGCGGTCCTGCTTCATTCAACTGGATGGGGACGTATTCACGGCCACGTTCGAGGATCGTCACATTGGTCCTGGTCTCTCCCTCTACCCAAACAAAGTTGGTACTCACACCCTCGTTGCGCAGATCGCGGACCACAACCTGTCCCACATGGCCACCTATGAACCCCATCGCCACGTTCTCAACCCCCATACGGGCGAGAAAGACGGATATATTGACCCCCTTACCGCCGGCCGACATGTGGCTACGGGTGGCGCGGGTCAGGAACTCCTCCTGGGTCTGGTCTCCTATCTTCAGTCGATCGACCCAGTAGACCTTATCCAACGACGGGTTGGGGGTAACCGTAATGATCATGTCGCCTCCTTTGCTCCAGCCAAAACAAGCGGCCTGCCTGACAATGAGGCAGCAGTTGCCGACTCAATGAGGACGGGGACGAATTGCCCCAGCTTCACTGCCCGGGACAGGATCACAGTCCGATGATCTGTGCCCCTCCCATAGGGGGAACCACTGCGCGTCCGCCCTTCCACCAAAACCGGCACCATGGCCCCGATACGGCGACGGTTCTCCTCAAGTGCGATCTCCCGTTGCCTGGTAAGTACCTCCTGCAGGCGGGCGTGTTTTACCTCATGCGGCACGTCATCAGGTCGGCTGGCGCTTCGCGTCCTCGGCCGCGGGGAATACATGGCGACAAAGATAGAACCGAAACGTGCCTCTTCGATGAGTTCCAGGGTAGCGAGAAAATCCCCCTCCGTCTCGTCAGGGTAGCCGACGATCAGATCCGTGGTTATATTGACCCCGTCTATTTCTCTGCGTGCCTCATCGACGATGGCGAGGAACTGCTCCCTGGTGTAACCGCGGTTCATGTCCCGCAGAATGCGGTTGCTTCCTGACTGGCAGGCGAGGTGAATATGATTGCAGACGTTCTCATGCTCGGCGATCACCGCGATGACCTGCGAGGTCATGTCGCGTGGATGAGAGCTGATAAAGCGGACACGGGGAATGCCGACCTGCGCCACCTCATCAAGCAGGGCAGCGAATCCCCCGTACTCAGGGTGGTCTTTCCCGTATGAATCGACGTTCTGTCCCAAAAGGAGCACCTCTTTATACCCAGCAGCGGCCAGGGCAGAGACCTCTTCAATCACCGGCCCTGGGGGCCTGCTGCGCAGCAGGCCTTTTGAATAGGGAATAACGCAATAGCTACAGAAGTTTGAACACCCCTCACTTATATTGACCATCGCCTTCAACGGGTCATTCCTCCGATAGGGAAGCTCCTCCGATCCGGTCGGTGTGGGAAGGAACATGGCCCTCTCACCGCTTTTGGCAACCTCGCTCACGATGCGGGGTAGTCCCCCCAGACAGTCGGTACCGAACAGAAAATCGATTACGGGAAACCGCTCAAGGAGTCCCTCACCGCGTACCTGTGCTATACATCCCCCAAACCCGAACAGCACCTCTTTTTCCCTCTTTAATTGCGCTATCTCCCCAAAAAGGCCATATACCTTCTCTTCAGCCTTCTGTCGTACTGCACAGGTGTTAAACAGGATGACATCTGCCGCAGCGAGCACCTCGGTAAGATCAAACCCGGCCCGCACAAAGACGCCAGCGATCCCCTCCGATTTATGAAAATTCATCTGGCAACCCCAGGTGCGGATATATAGACGCTTTTTCATCTCTCCATTTTCGTACTTGTTTAGCATCCTGTTCTGTCACTGACACGGATCCTAAAAATATTTTATATAATGATTCGTGCAATTTGTCTATTCGTGTCATTCGTGTTTCCGGTATGGCCAAAAATGCTAACAATCTATCACGAATTTCACGAACTAACTAATCACGAATCCCACAAATCAACTGATTACAAATCCTTCATGTAATTTGTCTCTTCGTGATTTACCCACGATCCTGGACGCTAGCCACACACCCATTTCAATATACCCGAAAGGAAACCGGGGATCAAACCTACATTAACCTGATCATATCGAGCTAATCCAGTATTATCAACAGGAGATGTTTACACGGCGTTGTGACCGATATATCCTACGGGGGATGAGCGGCCCATTCCTGGTGTCCCTGTTTGGATTGATGTTGTTCATCTTCCTCAATCTAATCATCTCACTGTCCGATCTAATGGTCGATCGCGGGGTGGGGATCGCCCTGCTCGGTCGTCTAATGCTGTTTAAGCTCCCTGGACTGGTCGTCCTCGCCATCCCTGTGGCAGGGCTATTTACCACTTTCCTTGGTTTGGGAAGGATGATCCACGACCGGGAGATAATGGCTATGGAGTCAAGTGGGATTTCCCTCCGCCGGATACTGACCCCCCTGCTGGTGGCAGCCTGCCTCCTGGCCGCCATCGATTTCTCCCTGTACAACTTCCTGGTCCCGGTGGCAGAACGCTCCTATCAACGGGTGCTCCGGGGAATCATTCTCAGTTCCGGTGCCCCGCATATCCGTGAGAATACATTCTTAAAGGGACCAGAGGGACAATTTTTCTATGTCCGCCGCTACGATGAACAAAGAGGTACCTTGCATGGAATACTGATCTACGATGTCGAGGGACGCCTGTTCCCACAGATGGAGGCCGCGATAACCATCATCACCTCCGAGGAAGGAAGATGGGCCGCCAATACATGGGAGCTCAAAGGGGGCCAGGTCTATGGCTACGATCGCTCGGGGCGGCCAATTCACACCGCCAGCTTTGACCAGTTATCCATATCAATGACAAAAAGTGCGAGTGAATCATTATTCGGTGCCCGCACCCCAACGGAGATGGGGATCGGAGAACTCAGAGAGAAGATCGCTATCCTGGAGGGGGCAGGGCTCCCCGCCGATGTCCTCATCCTGGAGAGTCACGCCAAGCTGGCAATCCCGATGGCAACCCTTGTGTTCACCCTGTTCGGGGGGGCGGTCAGCCTCATGTTCGGATGGCGCAGCCGGGCGATCGGGGTGATTCTCAGCCTTTTCTTGGTCGGCCTCTTCCAGGGGATCCTCCTGTGGACGCAGACCCTGGGCAAAAAAGGGATCATCCCCCCATCCATCGCCGCATGGATCCCGGATATCATATTTGGTCTGCTCGGGACCCTCCTTTTCTGTGGGCTCGACAGATTGAGCCACCACGACTGGGGTAGGCATGTCCGCCGGTTACTACCGTTTTTCACCCTGATCCTCATTTTTTCCTGGCTGGGCCTCGCCGAGGAGCCCTGGATCGCGATCGAATGTGGGGCGATTAGCATCTCCGAGGACCGCCGGCAGATATATGCCCACGCCGGGGTCCTGATATCCTATGGGAAAACAAGGCTCTCCGCTGAGCAGGTGACGTTGATCCGCACTGATAACGAAAATTTGCAGTTGCGCGCAACGACGGATGTCAATCTGTCAATCGGGGAGGAATATAGGCTCTCCGGAGAGGAGCTGTCAGCCCTACTTGTAATAAACGAGGATACTTTCATCACCAAAAGCGCTAAGACAAATATGTTTCATGGGCGCAGTACATTTGTCAATAGTGCTGGGGAGAAACATGTCCTGCTGTACCAAGGGAAAAAGGGACGGATTGACTTCGATCCCACCGGGGCTGTTGAGATGATCAACATAATAGAGGGGGAACTCACCACATGCGAGTGTGGTGAGGGAGGGATCCGGGGGCAACCATACTCCATCGAAACAAAACGATTGAACCTGTACATGGACAGGCTTGTGGTCGCGTTTGACCTAACGGTTCGCTCATTCGGCAGACGCGTCCTGTGGCTTCCTGTCTACGTTCAACCCCTTAAGGAAACGCTAGAGAACCCCCTGTTTCCCACCATCGGCAAAAGTGAGCTACACGGCTGGTTTCTAAAGTGGAACATCCCTTTTTACCTGAACACAAATAACTATGGCACGGTCCTGCTCGACTATTTCAATCGGTTCCATGAGTTAGGGCTGGGAACGGTGTTTCACTACACATTCGGCCCTCATCAGGGTAGGGCCCGCCTCTATCTTTTCCCTGCCCTGAAGGGGGGACAGACGGTGGAGCTTTACATAAACCATTCCATGGCCCTGACAAATGGATGGAAACTGAACGGGGGGCTTAGCTACAACCGGGGCGGAGCTGAGACCGGGCTCACCTTCTCCTCTGTACTGGAAAGGACGCTATCTGGATGGAGATTACGACTCGCAGCCGAGAGGGTAAAAGAGGAAGAGAATGAGGCCTATCGCATCATCGACAGGTTTCCAACAATTAGCGTCAGCCAGCGGGACATCGGATTCGGCCCTATTTACCTCTCGCCCCGGATTGAGGTCGGCTGGTTTCGCGAATTGGAACAGGGGCTGCCGCCGAGCAAATTCCTTCGCGTCGAGGGCTCATTGAGGGCAACTACAGCCCAGTTATCCATCCTTGGCCTCTCGCTCGGCCAACAGGGGGAGGTAAAATTGGCCGATTACAGCGCTGGTCCGGGGCACCGATGTCAGGCGGTCCTCTCCCTGACGACTTCACTTTACTCGGACACATTGGGGCTGGTCCATACATACCGCCGGGTGGAAGGGGAAAGCCCGTTTAGTTTCGACAGGCTCAGCCCCACCAATCACATAACCTGGCGCGCAATCGGCGCGGGAACCCTCTCACTACGGCTCAATGGCGGGATCGACCTCTTGAGGGGCACGATGGATCCGCTAATTCTCACGGCAAGTTGGGGAGGCATGAACCGTTTAACCCTCTCCGCCACCTACAGACCAGATACGGCGACGCTTGAACCAATCTTACTCATCGCACACTGTGAAGATGAACAAAGGGAGGTCTCCCTCCAGGGAAAATTCGACCTCGGCCAGGGACGGTTGACACGGCTTTACGCCTCGACAGAGGTACACAACGAGAGGGGATGGGGGCTTAACCTGAGCGGGCACTATGAATGGAAAGAGGGGTTGCAGGGGCTCAAATTTGGGCTGTTTCGTGACCTCTGCGATTGCCTGCGGATAGGGATCGAATTGGGCCCAAAGGAAATCTGGTTTTACACATCGATCCTCGCCTTTCCCGAGGCAATTTTTCGTTACTCCCCGGGCTGATGCCAAACCAGGTGAGATGTGTTATAATCCGGGCCGAGTGAGGTGATAACGGTGCCTAAAACTGTGACCGAAAAGATACTGGCACGACACATACATGAGGGAACATTGGAGCGTGGTTCGGAGATTGGGATCCGAATAGACCAATGCCTGACTCAAGATTCAACGGGGACAATGGCATGGCTGGAGTTCGAATCGCTTGGACTGGAGCGGGTAAAGCCAGAACTGGTGGTATCCTACTGCGATCATACTTCACTTGGCTTCAAGGGTGAATCCACCGATGATCATGTCTTCCTGCAGACGATCGCCTCGCACTACGGGGCCAAGTTCTCCAAGAACGGAAACGGCGTCTGCCACCAACTACATTATGAGCGATTTGGGGTCCCTGGGAAGACCCTGCTCGGCTCTGATTCACATACCCCGACCGCTGGCGGGTTGGGGATGCTGGGGATCGGCGCTGGCGGGATGGACGTCGCTGTCGCGATGGGGGGTGGGCTGTTTTATCTCACCGCCCCCAAGATAATGAAGGTCTCACTCACCGGGAAGCTCCCCTGGGGGGTAACGGCGAAGGACGTCGCGTTGGAGATCCTGCGCCGGATCTCGGTCAAGGGTGGCATAGGCTACTTCCTCGAGTTCGCCGGCCCAGGGGTTAAAACCCTCTCTGTCCCACAGCGAGCGACGATCACCAACATGTGCACCGAGACCGGGGCGACCTCCTCGATATTCCCATCGGATGAGGTCACCGAGGAATGGCTCAACATGCAGGAAAGGGGAAAAGACTGGGTTGAGCTTGCCCCGGACGAGGGCGCCCAATACGACCAGACACTCAACATCGACCTCTCCACTTTGAACCCCCTGGTGGCGATGCCAGGAATGCCGGATAACGTCTATGACATAGAAGAGGTCCTGGGGACAAAGATCGACCAGGTATACATCGGCTCTTGCACCAACGGCAGTTACCGAGACGTTAAAATCGTGGCGGAGATGCTCAAAGGGAAAAACGTCTCCACCGACATCGACGTGATCCTCTCCCCTGGATCCCGACAGGCGTGGGAGATGCTAATGGAGAATGGGGAATTCCTCACCCTCACCAAGGCCGGGGTGCGGATGATCGAGCCAGGTTGCAATGCCTGCATCGGAATAGGATTTGTCCCTGGACATGGTCACCTATCCCTGCGTACAGTGAACCGAAATTGGAAAGGCCGCGGGGGGAGCAAGTTTGGAAAGATCGCCCTATGCAGCCCGGAGGTGGCAGCCGCATCCGCCATCAGCGGAAAGATCGCAGATCCACGTGGGCTCCCTGCGGTGGATGCCAAGATCGATCGCCTTATCTTGGACGATCAACTTATCCTTGAGCCGATAGGGGAGCAAATGGAGATTCGCCGTGCCCCGAACATCGTTCAACTTGAACCACAGCGCCCGCTGCCCTCGGTCCTCACAGGCGAGGTCCTGATCAAGCTAGGCGATGGCATCTCCACGGACGCCATCCTTCCGGCTGGACCACTGACACAGCATCTACGCAGCAACCTCCCAGAAATCGCCAAATTTACCTTCCATTATGCGGATAAGGACTTTGCCACCCGTGCGCAAGAGAAGAACGGTGGGTTCATCGTGGGGGGCGATAACTATGGCCAGGGTTCATCACGTGAGCACGCTGCCCTTGCCCCGTGGCAATTGGGGATCAAGGCGGTGTTCGCCAAGAGCTACGCCCGCATCCATCGCGCCAATCTGATAAATGTGGGAATCATCCCTTTCATCGCCGACACCGATCGGCTCAGTGCCGGGGATCGGTTGGAGATTGACGTCTCCGAACTGCAGGGCCAGCTGGTGCTCGAGGACAAGTCGAGTGATGAGGAGATAGAGGTCAAGCATGACCTATCAACCCGAGAGATTGACATGGTCAAGGCAGGGGGGCTCCTCGCCTATTCAATGTAAACCACGCAACCTAAGCAGCGGATTGTAGAATCAGTCGGTTAGGCCACTTGACATCCCGGTGGGGCTGTGTATAATTATTTCCAGATAACAAGAAGTGATACTTATTTTACGGGAATCACTATCTGGATGTAGACACAGTGAATACACTGGAAAAGTGTGTACGGATACTTACGCTGCTCAGTGACGTCTCCACCGGGATGAATATCTCCGAGATCTCGGCCCGCCTCAACATCCCACTAAGCACCGTGTACCGCTACAGTTCAGAATTAAAACGCCACCGGCTCCTCGAACAGGATAAGAATATGGGGACTTACCGCCTCGGCACCAAAATTTTAGAACTTGCAAGTGGTGTCGCAAAATCGGGACTCCGCGATATCGCCCTCCCGTTTATGGAGCAACTCTCAAGGAAAACAGGGGAAACCGTTATTCTGTCCGGACTTAGTGGGCACAATGGTATCTGTCTTGAGAAGGTCGAAGGCCATCATGCCCTTCGCGTCTCCTGGGAGCGGGGGGCAATCTTCCCGTTGCATGCCGGGGCCTCGGGAAAGGCCCTCATGGCCCATCTTAGCGAGGCTGAACAGGATGAGATCATCGAACAGGTTGACCTGACCAAATTCTCGGAGACCACCATCACAGATCGCGCACGGCTAAAGCGTGAATTGCGGAAGATCAAGGCACAGGGGTACGGGGAAAGCGATGGAGAAGTAATCCCTGGCACCTACGGCATCGGGGCGCCGATCCTCTCCCTGACAGGAAGGATCATAGCTGTGTTGAGTGTATCTGCGCCGACACAGCGGCAGGAGAATGAAGAATACCAGCGGATGATCCAACTGGTGATCAAGACCGCTGGGGAGATCAGCAAGAGCTGCGGACGCACACTGTGTAATAAATAGCCCACAGGGGCAAAACAGGAGGGTTAAAAACAATGGAAAGGCAGCGATCCATCACGAAGAGCGGCGAAAAACTGAGCGTCCCCGATCATCCGATCATCGCCTATATCCAGGGTGACGGGATCGGGGCGGACATCACCCCAGTTATGTTGAGGGTGGTCGATGCAGCAGTGGAGAGGGCGTACGGCCAAGAGAGGGGGATAGCATGGCTGAAGGTTTGGGCCGGTGACGAGGCGATCGCCAAAAACCACCCCACGCTATCCACCGCGGAGATCGAGAAGATCCCCCCTGACGAAAGGCAGAAACTCTACCTGCCCGAGGAGACGATCCAGACCATTCGTGACCATCTGGTCGCGATCAAGGGCCCACTAACCACCCCGGTAGGTGGTGGAATCCGCAGCCTGAACGTGGCCTTACGCAAGGTGCTTGACCTGTACGCCTGCGTGCGGCCGGTTCGATACATTGGAACCCCTGCCCCGGTAAAACGGCCACAGGACCTGGACATAGTCTTTTTCCGAGAGAATACGGAGGACGTATACGCTGGAATCGAGTGGCAAGCCGGAAGTTCGGATGCGAAGAAGGTTATCGGCTGGCTCGAAGGGGAGATGGGTGTCAACTTTCGTTACAGGGATATGTGTGGAATCGGCGTCAAGCCGATCAGCGAAAAAGGAAGCAAAAGACTCGTCAAGGCCTCGATCGAATACACCATCAAGCACAATAGAAGTTCAGTGACCCTTGTCCACAAGGGGAACATCATGAAGTTCACTGAAGGGGCGTTCCGTGACTGGGGCTATGAGGTCAGCAAGGACTATCCACAGGTGATCACGGAGAAGGACCTCTACGATAAATACTCAGGTGTGCTCCCCGAAGGAAAGATCCTAATCAAAGACCGGATTGCGGACCAGTTCTTCCAGCAGATGCTACTCAGGCCGAGGGAATACGATGTAATAGCCACCATGAACCTAAACGGCGATTACATGTCGGACGCTGCCGCTGCCCAGGTAGGGGGATTAGGGGTAGCCCCAGGGGGGAACATCAACTACGAAACCGGCTGCGCCGTCTTCGAGGCGACGCACGGGACCGCCCCTAAGCACGCGGGTAAAGACGAGGTTAATCCATCTAGCCTGATCCTTTCAGCGGTCGAGATGCTCCACTACATCGGGTGGTCCGAGGCGGCGGAGATGATCACGGCCGGAATCGAGCAGGCGGTTACCTCCGGACGGGTAACCTACGACCTCGCCCGCCAGATGGAGGGGGCCACCAAGGTTTCCTGCTCCGGGTTCGGGGAAGAGATCATCAAAAACTTTCCCGCCTTTAAGCGGGCGGTTAAAGAAGGGGTATAGATGGCAAAGAAAGGGATACGTGAATACGATGCCAAACGCATGCTGACCGAGGCCCTCCCCAGGTATTCAGAGGGGCAGTTCACATCGGACCGAAGGTATATCCTGGTAACCCCGGAAACCGACCTCGACACCCTCCCTGAAAAGGAGCCCTGGCTGACGACGCAGACGCGCCTGGTGGCAAAGCCGGACCAACTGTTCGGAAAACGGGGTAAAAACGAGCTCCTATTGGTCGACGCAGACTACGAGGTCATCAAGAGGTGGATAAAGGCCCGGATGAAAAAGGAAGTGACAATCGACCAAACCACCGGAAGGACCACAGGGGTCCTCACCCACTTCCTAATCGAGCCATTCATCCCTCACGACGAGGAGTACTATCTCGCAATAACATCCACCCGTGAGGCCGACCTGCTCCACTTCTCCACTGCAGGGGGGGTGGACATCGAGGATGTTTGGGATTCAGTGATCACGATCGAGCTTCCACTCGCCACCGATCAGAAGGAAATCGACATGGCGGACCGACTTCCAGCTATCCCACAAAGAGATATGCTTGCAACGTTCGCCAACGCGGTCTACCGAATCTACTGTGACTACCATCTCGCCTACCTCGAATTTAACCCCCTTGCCTTCGTCGATGGAAACCCTGTCCCGCTCGATGTCGTGGCCAGATTGGATGACACCGCCGCGTTCCAATGCGCGGAGAAATGGGGAAAAATCGAATTTCCCAAGCCGTTTGGAGCCGTCAGCACTCAGGAAGAGGCCTACATCGCCTCCCTCGACGAGAAGACCGGGGCCTCGCTGAAGCTTACGCTGCTAAACCCCAGGGGAAGGGTATGGACCCTGGTGGCCGGGGGAGGGGCCAGCGTAATCTATGCGGACACGGTGGACGACCTCGGCTATGGGAATGAACTCTCAAACTACGGTGAATACAGCGGAAACCCAACCACAGAACTTACATATGAGTACACAAAGACGATCCTCGACCTCATGACCCGCGAGCCTGACCCGGGGGGAAGGCCCAAGTACCTGCTGATCGGCGGGGGGATCGCCAACTTCACCGACGTCGCCAAGACCTTCACCGGGATCATCAACGCCCTTGAGGACTACAAGGACAGACTAATAGAGAACAAAGTGAAGATCTACGTCCGCCGCGGCGGCCCCAATTACGCGGAGGGGCTAAAAAACATGCGGCGGTTGGGCGAACGGATCGGGGTACCACTACAGGTTTTCGGACCTGAGACCCACATGACACGCATAGTTTCCCTGGCACTCGAGGAGGACAAAAAGAGATGAAAGAATACGAACTTTTCAGTAGGGATACCAAGACGTTCATCTACGGTGCACAGACGCGGGCAGCGCAAAGGATGCTCGACTTCGACTACATGTGCCGCAAGGAGGGCCCCAGCGTGTTGGGGATGATCACCCCAGAGCGGGGAGGGTACGAGAACTTTTTCTGGGGGACAAAGGAGATCAGGGTCCCGCGGCTGCGCTCGATCGCTGAGGGGGTGAAACGGTTCCCAGAGGTCGACGTTATGGTGAACTTTGCCTCACAGCGCTCGGCGTTCGACGTGACGATGGAGGCGCTTTCCACCGACACGATCCGTACAATTGCGGTGATCGCCGAAGGGGTTCCCGAGAGGCAGGCGCGGATCATGGCCATGACCGCGAACCGGCTCGGCAAGTGGATCATCGGCCCGGCGACCGTCGGTGGTGTAAAGGCGGGGGTATTCAAGATCGGCAACGCCGCCGGCACGATGCAGAACATTCGCGAGGCGAAATTGTACCGCCCTGGCTCCGTTGGCTTCGTCTCGGTCTCCGGCGGACTGTCGAACGAGGCGTACAACATCCTCGCCCGCAACACAGACGGGCTAAATGAGGGCATAGCCATCGGCGGGGATGCCTTCCCAGGCTCGACCCTCCTGGATCATCTGCTGCGGTATGAGAGAAACCCCGCGATCAAGATGATGGTCTGTCTCGGCGAAGTGGGAGGGACGGCGGAGTACGACATCGTGGATGCGGTCAAGGATGGGCGGTTGTCCAAGCCCCTGGTGATGTGGGTCACCGGGACCTGTGCCAAGGTGTTACCAGGAGGGGTACAGTTCGGACATGCAGGGGCAAAGGCAGATTCAGCCAGAGAGATGGCGGATGCCAAAAACCAGGCCCTGCGCGAGGCAGGGGTAATTGTACCGGATTCCTTCGACGACTATCACCTGAAGATAAAGGACACCTACAAGTCACTCTGCGCCGACGGGACGATCACCCCGGCGGAGGAGGTTGAGCCACCAAAGATCCCCATCGATTACAAACAGGCAGTGGCAGAGGGGCTTGTGAGAAAACCGACCAACTTCCTCTCGACCATATGCGATGAAAGGGGGGAGGTCCACAACTACTGCGGGGTCCGAATCGACGAGGTCATCGAAGGTGGTTATGGCATAGGAGGGGTCATCGGCTTGTTGTGGTTCAAGCGGGATATCCCGGTTTCGGCGAGAAGATTTATCGAGCTGGTCCTTCAGATCATCGCCGATCACGGTCCTGCTGTCTCTGGTGCCCACAACACGATAGTCGCCGCAAGGGCGGGAAAAGATCTGACAAGCTCACTTGTAAGCGGCCTGTTAACAATTGGCCCTCGTTTCGGTGGTGCCATCAACGGTGCTGCTGAGCATTTTCTCTATGGCCTCCGCAACAAACTAAGCCCACGCGAGTTCGTGAACGAGATGAAGGCGAAAAATGTGCGGATCCAGGGGATAGGCCACCGCTTACACACGTTGCAGAACCCGGACAGACGTGTCCAGCTGATGAGGGACTTCGCCAAGACACACTTCGAGAAGACCCAACTTTTGGATTATGCGAGCTCGGTAGAACAGGTCACCACACAAAAGAAGAACAACCTGATATTGAATGTAGATGGCTGCATTGGTGTCCTGCTGGTAGACCTGTTGAAAGAGCTCGGATTAGCCGATGCCGAGATCGATGAGATGATCGAGGCGGGGCTATTCAACGCGTTATTCGTCCTCGGCAGGTCGATCGGCCTGATTGGGCATTATCTTGACCAACGGCGACTAAAGACCCGGCTTTATCGTCATCCATTGGACGACATCCTGTACGACGTCCCTGCAAGACCAGAAAAGGTAGAATAATCAGGGGATGCAAGGCCGCGTTAAAGCAGCCTTGCGCCATGCCTTCCCAGAGATTGGTCAGAGGTTGCCTTTTCCTCTCTTCTGCTCTAACATTATACTTAAGAGGAGGGGTTATGTAATGGGAAGGCTACCCGACCTACTTACCGCTACTCGAGGGATACTTGCGCTCGTGA
>JAYEMK010000053.1:0-28735 GCA_034718095.1 Candidatus Bipolaricaulota bacterium
AGGTGGCCTTTGGATTAGATCGTGTACGCGAAGATGCAGAGATGGAATAAGCTTACAGGAGTGCGAAAACTATTGTTTTCCCAGACTGTCCCTATTTTTGGTTCTTTTTCATGTTACTTAGTATAATCCCAGATAATGCACGAACGACGTACTGGTAATTTGAAAACTGGCTAAGGGACCTCCTTTCTGCTACACTTATGGAAAACCAAAACGCACCAAAAAGGTGCAGAAAGGAGGCACCCTTAATCATGATAAAGCAAAGAAAGAGAGTTGTCCAGAAAGATGAGGTGGCGGTTCAATTCATTGGAAAAAATCTTACGACCGTAGGGGGAATCGGACTGTTCCACAAGTTTGCCAAGCGGCTGGGGGTGGAGAAAGTACTGGAGCAGAAAGTCAAGCTGTCTCGAAGGATTAGTAAATACGCGTCGGCAAGGATACTTTTGTCTCTTGTCTATGCGTTTGTCCTAGACTTACCCCGTTTGTCGGACACTTTGCTCCTGCGGCAAGATAAGGTCTCCCACAAACTTGTTGGATTCGACGACTTTCCTCACCCGAGCACCCTCAGCCGGTTTTTAGCCCGGTTTACTGTTCCGAAAGCGAAAGGAATCGGGAAGGCAAGCGTAGCCTTGATGATGCGGGCAAGGGACAACCTCAAGAAGTACTGGCGTATCACCTTGGACCTTGACTCGCATGTGAAGACCGTGTATGGGAACCAGCAGCGAGCCAAGAAAGGATACAACACGAAGAAGCCAGGGCGCAAGGGTTTTCATCCCTTGTTCTGTTTCATCGGGGAGACAAGGGATTTCCTGTGGGGGAGGTTTCGGCCTGGGAATCGCTACAGTGGGCAAGGGGCAAAAAGTTTCCTGCGGGAGTGCCTGAGGTTGCTTCCCAGGGGGATCAAGCGGATACGGCTGCGTGCAGATAGCGGCTTTTTCAACGAAGACTTCCTGAGAGAGCTGGAGCAGAAGAGGATCAAGTACGCCATTGCTGCTAAACTCTATCGCCCCATCCAGTATCTCTTAGGAGGGTTGGACTATCGAGACATCGGTGGAGGCGTTTCTGCGGCTGAATTTCGTTACCAGGGGACCTGGGAAAAGGAGCGGCGGATGGTGGTGATTCGTGAGGAGGTGAGAGAAGGTAAGCCCACCAAGAAACAGCCACGGCTCATTGAGCTCAAAGGCTACAGCTTTCAGGTCATCGTGACCAACATAGAGGGGAGGGCTCCAGAGGAGGTATGGCGGTTCTACAACGGTCGGGCGAACGTGGAGAACATGATCAAGGAGGGGATGATGGGCTATGGGTTAGATGTGACTCCCTCCCATTACTACGGAGGGAACGCGGCCCATTTCTTTATTGTCATGTTAGCCTACAACCTGATGAATTGGTTCAAAGAGCTGGTACTGGAGCAGAGGGAGGAGAAGCGGATGGCTAAATGGGTGAGGAGGCGGTTTCTTTTGATCGCGGGGAAGCTGACACGACGGGGGCGAAAGTGGATCCTCACCCTGCCTCGGGATTGGCCCTGGCAAAAGGAATATCTGAAGGCGGAAGAGAGGCTTATGGCGTTGCGACTTTAGCGAGAAGGGCAATGGACAGGCACACTTGAGTCTTGGGCGATGACCCAGGGAAGGAAGGCTATGCTTTTTTGCTTAAAAGCAGAGGTTGCTAGAGATGATAAAGCTGATCAAGAGGGAAAATTAGACATTTAATCGCGCTAAAGTACCTTTGATGGGCATACTATGTCAGCACATACGTTACAAAAGGCAGGAGATTGAGCACCCTGATACTTCATGCAATATTTGGGATAATACTCTGCAAAGTGTTAGTCATGGAAAAATACCTGGGGCGTTAGATATGAGATATAGTGTTTGCTTTCTCATAGTTAGCACGGTAAGCTTTTCCCGTCAGGCCTGATCTGGTCCCATCTTTCTTATGAGAAAGGAGCAAGATGGAAGTCGAAGATGTGGCGAAGATTTATCCGATGCTGCCCGTTGAAGAGGCACAGGCGCGAGTCCTCTCCCGGATCCACCGATTGGAGAGGGAGGAGGTGAGGATCCTCGATGCCCTCGGCCGGGTTGCGGCCGAAGACGTAACCGCCGATTACGACATCCCCCCGCACACAAACACCGCGATGGACGGCTATGCCGTGCGGACGGAGGACACCGCCGGGGCGAGCCCGGAGAACCCGGTACGCCTGCAGGTGATCGGGGAGCTCGCCGCTGGTTACGTCGCAGAGAAAGAGCTCGCCCCGGGAACAGCGATCCGGATTATGACCGGCGCCCCGATCCCGCCCGGGGCGGATGCGATTGTCCGGTTCGAGCAAACCAGGCAGGATGGGGCCTACGTGGAGATCCTGACAGAGGTGACAATCGGAAAGGAAGTGCGGCCGGCTGGGGAGGATGTGCGCTCCGGAGACACCGTTATCTCGCAGGGGAGGATACTTCGCCCCCAGGAGATCGGGATGCTCGCCGCACTCGGGAAAAAGACCATCGTCGTGACCCGTAGACCGCGGGTGGGGATCCTGGCCACCGGGGACGAGCTCGTGGGGATCGATGAACCCCTTTCCCCGGGGAAGATCAGAAACTCCAACACCTATTCCAACGCTGCCCAGGTGAAAAAATATGGAGGGATACCCGTACTCCTTGGGATCGCCCGCGATCGGGAGGGAGAAATCTCCGATTCGCTCCGGGCCGGGCTTACGAAAGGGATGGATCTGATCCTTGTCTCCGGCGGGGTATCGGTCGGTGACTTCGATGTGGTCAAGAAGGTCCTCGCCGGTGCAGGGGAGATCGACTTCTGGCAGGTGCGGATGAAGCCGGGAAAGCCGCTCGCGTTCGGATACCTGAATCTGGGAGGAAAGGATGTCCCGGTCATCGGGACGCCGGGAAATCCGGTATCGACGATGATATCTTTCGAGCTGTTCGCCCGCCCATTGATACTGAGCCTGCTTGGGGCGCGGGACATCGACCCTTTCGTGGTATGGGCCCGGCTCGCCGATCGGATCGCGCAGACGAGCTCACGCCGCCATTACGCGCGGGTGAGACTCGAGGAAAAAGCCGGCGAATATCTGGCATACCTCACCGGTGACCAGGGCTCGGGGATCCTCTCCTCGATGGTGAATGCGGACGGCCTGGCCGTTATCCCGGAGGACTGGGATAACGCCGAGGCCGGGGCACTCGTGCGGGTGATCCCCTTCGGGGGCACTTGAACACTGGTGTTGATGGGGATCGAACTCATCTTCGGGGTGCTGGCGATAGCTATTTACCTGTGACGATAGAGCCTGGTGCAAAAACTCCTTTTCATCATAAAACAGAAGCATTTACCGCTGAGCACACGGAGTACGCAGAGGATGCTATAGAATCCCCAATCTCAGCGATCTTTGCGGCCCTGGGGGGTGTAGTAATTTCCTCTCCAGACACTACACCCCCCGAGGCGGTAAGAAGATTAAACCCAGTGTTTGAGACCTGAAAATAAGCATCGAGAAGGTTTGCGCAACAAGCTGAATAGGGCAAAAATAGCTCATTCACTAATATTCTGCTGCCATGCCCAGGCGGTGGATATGATGGTCTCAAGCCCCGAAAGGCTCGGCCTCCAGTTGAGCTCTCTCTGTGCCCGACAGGAATCGGCAATCAGTCTGGCGGGATCCCCTGGGCGTCGGGGGCCCTCGATCACCTTGATCGGCCTGTCCGTCACGGCACGGCAGGTATCGATCACCTCGCGCACCGAGTAGCCCCTACCCACCCCAAGGTTATAGGCGCCCTTCTCCTGTTTATCGATCTTCTCCAACGCCAGGATATGAGCGGTTGCGAGGTCGTTTACATGAATATAGTCCCTGATGCAGGTACCATCGGGTGTATCGTAATCGGTCCCGAAGATCTCGACCCGGTCTCGTCTGCCAGAGGCCGCCTCAAGGACGATCGGGATCAGATGTGTCTCCTCCTCATGCAGCTCCCCGATCTGACCCTCTGGATCACTTCCCGCTGCGTTGAAGTACCGAAGCGCTATATAGCGTATCCCATAGGCATGTGCATAATCTTCCAGGATCTGCTCCGTCATCCATTTTGTCCTCCCATAGGGGCTCTTGGGGCGTTTGAGATGTCCCTCCGGAATGGGGATAAGCTCCGGATCTCCGTAAATGGCAGCGCTGGAAGAGAAGATCATTCGGGCTACTCCGTGCTCCTGCATGACACGAAGCAGATTAAGCACACCGACCACGTTGTTTTGGTAATAGACCTCTGGGGCCGCGACCGATTCGCCGACCTTAGTCAATGCGGCAAAATGCATCACCGCCGTTATGGGATACCGGTCAAATGTCCCCCGCAGGGTCGCGAGGTCGAGCAGATCCCCCTCTACAAAATCCTCACACAGAACAAGCCCCCGTCGCCCCGCGGACAGATTGTCGAAGGCGACGACCTCATATCCATGTGATAGCAATTGTTTGATGGTATGAGACCCGATATAGCCGGCGCCGCCTGTCACAAGGATGGTCCTCGCTTTTTTAGGGGCCTCTTTGTCCATCACGGTTGCCCTCCTTGTAATCATCCGCCTCCAGTCGGCTCGCGAGCCCCCTTACCCCCTGGGCACGAGCTCTATCCATAACCAGAAGCCCCTGCTCCGCATCGACGATGACCAGGTTTTCGACCCCCAATGTGGCGATCAACCTGCCCCCCTCGGAGACAATGGTGTTGTTTTTGGATCCCTCCCCAACATGCCGGGCCAAGATGACATTCCCATCCTCGTCTTTCTCCAATAGCCCCTGCAGGGCCGCCCAGTCCCCAACATCGCTCCAGCCGATCTCCCCAGCGGGGACCACCAATACACGATCGCTTCTTTCCATCACGCCGTAGTCGATCGAGATCACGGGTTGGCTGTGGTAGACCCGCTCGATCATCTCCCCCTCATCAGCCCTCCCAAAATGGGCCTTTATTTTCATCAACCCGCGATGCAGCTCGGGCATATTGATCTCGATCTCGTGCAAAATCGTTCCAGCGCGCCACACAAACATCCCGCTGTTCCAGAAGTAATCACCGGCAGCCCAAAAATGCCCCGCCGTATTTCTATCCGGCTTCTCTACAAACCGCTTAACCTTGAGTGCGGGAAGACCTGGTCGCCCGGCTGCCTCGATGTAGCCGTAGCCGGTGGCAGGCCGGGTAGGGGTAATCCCAAGTGTAATCAGGCACTCTTCTCCTTTGGCGAGGGAGATCGCTTTCCTCAACACCTCCAGAAAGCGTCCGTCATCTAAAATCACATGGTCCGCAGGGAGGACGACCATCACTGCCTCCGGATCCAGCATAGAGATCCGGAGCGCGGCGAGCCCCACGCATATAGCGGTCCCTCGCCCAACCGGCTCCAGTAAAAGATTTTCCCTGGGGAGCCCGGGAAGCTGTTCCAAAAGCAAATCATTGTGTTTTTCACCGGCAACGACAAGTGTGTCTTCAAGCGGGACCAGCGAGGTGATCCGGGAAAGTGTCGCCTGAAGCATTGTCTCTTCACCTATCAGCTTGAGAAACTGTTTCGGACGGGCCGGCGTACTGAGCGGCCACAGACGCCTGCCCTGCCCACCTGCCATGATCACCGCAAATGCCGTGGGGGTCATTATCTCAAAACCCCCTGTAATTCAGCGAGCCTCTCCCGCATGAGCTCTTCTGTATCTGCCTCCAGGTTAAGTCGCAACAGCGGCTCCGTGTTCGATGGGCGCAGGTTAAACCACCAGTCCTCAAAATCGATGGAGAGCCCGTCAAGCCGAGATACATCGCCGGCCGAGAACCGCTCCTGGACCCGGTTCATTGCCTTTTCTTGATCGGTCACGGTAAAGTTCACCTCGCCGGAGCGGGCATACCTGCGAAGTGGGCCCACCAGGGAGGACAGGCTCTTGCCCGACTCCGAGAGGATCTCAAATAGCCGCAGCATTGCCAGGATCCCCGATTCACAGTAGAAAAAATCCCGGAAGTAAAAATGGCATGAGAGCTCTCCGGCGAACAGGGCCTTCTCTTTTCGCATCAGTCCCTTGATGAACGAATGCCCCACCCGGGTCTTTATCGGGTGCCCTCCACTTGCCCGCACCACCTCGGGGACCACCCGACTGGAGCGTAGATCATAGAGAACTGTCCCCGGGCCCTGTTGCTCAAGCAACCGCCTGGCCAGCAACGCGGTCAGCAGATCACCGGGGACAAGCTCCCCATCCTCATCGAGGAATCCAACCCTGTCCCCATCACCATCGAAGGCGACCCCAATTGAGCCGGGATGTTTTAACATTTCAGCCTGCAGGTCTTCTAGGTTCTCCTGGATAAGCGGGTTCGCCTGGTGATGGGGAAAACTCCCGTCTGGCTCGAAATACATGTCCCGATGCAAAATATTTTGTGCCTCGAGCACCGCGGGCAGGATCAACCCTGCCATCCCGTTTCCCGCATCGATCACCGCGGTGCGATCAAGCTCGATTGAGAATCGCCGTGCGAAAAAATCGAGATAGTCTGAAGTGATGTTCTCACTGGTCAGGTTGTTTTTTCCTTTACCGATTCTAGGGGGGGCCCTGCCCGACTCCCTTTGTATTTCCCTCAGCCCTGACTCGGCACTTACAGGAATGGCCCGCTCGCGAACGAATTTGAACCCATTGTACCCTGCTGGATTGTGCGATGCGGTGATCATCACCCCTCCCCCCGCCTCCAATGTGTTGACCGCGTAATAGAGCATGGGGGTAGTGCAGCGGCCGATGTCGATGGCGGAGATCCCGGCTGTGTTCAATCCCTCGAGAATGGCCTCAAATAGAGGTGCCGAAGAATCCCGCATATCACGACCGAGGACCACCGGTCGGTCGGTCTTGATCAGACCACTCTTTCCAAAACCCCAGCCGATGCTACGGGCCGCCCCCTCGTTTATCTGCTCCGGATAACGACCACGGATATCATATGCCTTAAAGATCTCGTCATTTATTGGGTTCATAGGATAAATTCGTGGTTTGCTTCACCGCCTCCTAACTGATATAGAACCTATTGTACCCTTTGTGTGTCAAGCCTGCAGCGGTGTTTTATGGCTATGAAAAGGTCTTCCACAGGGTCCAGGCACCCAAAGTACAGGTGAGCAGGGCTATTATTAGCCGCAGATCCACTCGTTTCGAAATAGTCTTTGTCGTCCATGCCGCCACCGGTGCGGCTAGGATCGCCCCGATAACGACCGGGAGGTAAAAGGATAGGTGCTCGACAAACCAGCCAGCCCCACCGTGCATACAAAGATAGAGGGGAAAACCGACCGCACAGATCAACCCCTCAGCAAAAGAGGCCACCCCGATTGCGTTCCTCGTCCCATGCCCGGACAGCAGTTGGCCTGAGACCACCAGCGGGCCATATCCACCCCCTGACATACCCTTGTTGAACGCGGAGATGATGCCCACCCCAACGATCCGAGGCCAAGAGAAGAGAAGCGTGTGTCTGCGAAAGATAAACACTAAAACCCCCATCGAGAGAACCATCGCCCCGATATAGCCTTTTAAGACCACCCCGGGGATATTTATCGCGGTGACCACGGCGAGCAGGGTCCCGATCACCCCAGTCGAGGCCAGGACCATGATGATCCCCAGGTCGTGCCCCCCACGGCGCAATGAGATGTTGCCAAATATATGGTGAAATCCCCCGGCGGTGACCCCGGTCAGAAATTCAGAAAATAGGACGGTTGGAACGATCAAGATCGGTGGATACCCCATAAGGATGAGGACCGGGGTGAGGGTGGTTCCATACCCCATTCCCAATGAGGAATCCATGTATTCACACAGGAATGCCAATACACCTAATACTACCGGCAAGTTGTCTCCTCGATGTTTTGGGCTCTATTTGTACTCATAACAGAGTATCAAGTATAGTCTCTCAATCTGCTTTTGTCAATTAATAACTGGATAATTTCGGGAGCTCGCATTTTTTCGGGCTACATGTTATCCTTCGATTAGAGTACAAGGAGGCGGTATGTCCGATCGAGTCACATTGAAGATCCCCCGCCCACTGTATGAGCGATTAGGGCAGGTGATCTCCGGTACGGGATATCGTAGTGTAAATGAATTCGTCGTGTACGTGCTGCGGGATCTTGTATCCGAGCAACCCCAAACCGAGACCCCCACACTCAGCAAAAAAGAGGTGGCGCTTGTACGGGAGAGGCTGCGCCGTCTCGGTTATCTCGATTAACTCGGAGGTAGAAGATATGCCACGACAAGGATTCGTTCTGTGGTTTACCGGGCTGTCTGGTTCCGGGAAGACCACACTGGCAAAGGTGGTCGAAAACGAGCTTCTAGCAAGAGGTGTACCGTTTGTACAACGGCTGGATGGCGACATCGTGCGCCAGGACCTAACCAGAGACCTCGGATTCTCCAAGGAGGATCGCGATGAGAACATCCACCGCGTCACCTTCGTGGCAGAACTTTTATCGAAAAATGGGGTAGCGACGATGTGTTCTTTCATCTCCCCATACAGAAAGGCACGGGCCACTGCCCGCGCCCGCTGTCACAACTTCGTGGAGGTGTTCCTAAACTGCTCACTGGATACATTGATCGAGCGTGATCCGAAGGGGTTATACAAGCGGGCCCTGGCAGGGGAAATAAAGGGATTCACTGGGGTCGATGATCCATACGAAGAACCGGAGAACCCGGAAATCATAGTGCACACAGATAGGGAAATGGTCGAGGAGTCGACGGATAGGATACTGCAGACCCTGGAAGCACGCGGGCTCACCCCGGCCAGGGTGGAGGCGACATGATAGCCCCACACGGCCCGAGAAAAAAGTTGGTGGGGCGAATCCTTTCCGAAAAAGAGGGAAAAAAAAGGCGGGAGGAGGCGCACAGCTTTGACAAAATCACACTTTCCGGGTTTGCCCTCTCCGAGCTGGACAACATCGCCTGTGGATTGTACTCCCCGCTTACCGGATTCATGACAGAAGAATCCTACAGAAGCGTCATAGAAGAGATGTGCCTCCCCGATGGGACGATCTGGCCGATTCCGATTGTTCTCCCCATTGAGAAAGGTTTAGCTTCAAACCTACGGATTGGCGAGCCGGTGGCCCTGTACGGAGCCGACGGCCAAATCTATGGAATAATGTGGGTAGAGGAGATCTTTCAGCGCGATGTAAATACCGAGGCACGCGCCGTCTTCGGTACAACCTCACCCAGACACCCCGGGGTAAAACACATCGTCGATGGACCCAAGTGGCTCCTCGGTGGCGAAATCCAGCTTGTCGCACGCGTCCCGGTCCCAATAGCAGAGGCGCGGTTCGATCCACTGGAGACCAGGGCCATGTTCGAGCAGCGTGACTGGAGTACGGTGGTCGCTTTCCAGACCAGAAACCCGATCCACCGCGCTCATGAGTACCTGCAGAAATCCGCCCTGGAGATAGTGGACGGGTTGTTCGTCAACCCACTCATCGGGATGACCAAGCCGGGGGATATACCAGCGGCTGTACGCATGGATTGCTACCGGGTGATGATGGAAAACTATTTCCCCAGTGACCGCGTTATCCTGGGCACGTTCCCCGCCCCGATGCGCTATGCCGGGCCAAGGGAGGCGGTCTTTCACGCGATCTGCCGAAAGAATTACGGCTGCACCCATATTATCATCGGCCGCGACCACGCCGGCGTAGGTGATTATTACGGGACCTACGCCGCACAGGAGATCTTCGATCGCTTCACCCCTGAGGAATTAGGGATCACCCCGCTAAAGTTCGAACATGCCTTCTACTGCAAGCGCTGTGGACAGATGGCCACACGTAAGACATGCCCGCATGGAAAAGACGAGCATGTATTCCTGTCTGGTACAAAGGTAAGAGAGCTGCTCAGGAAAGGAAAGAGCCTTCCAGGCGAGTTCACCCGCCCCGAGGTGGCCCAGATATTGAAAAACAGCATGTGAGGTGTAACAAGCGATGAGAGCGAGACAGGAGGGAAATAAGGCATGAATAAACTGGCAATCATCGGGCTTGATTGTGCCGATCCCAGACTGGTGTTCGAGGAGTTCATCGACGATCTCCCCACCATCAATCGGCTGGTCAAGCACTCCACCTATGGGGACATGATATCCACCATCCCCCCGATCACCGTCCCTGCGTGGATGTGCATGTTGACAGGCAAAGATCCTGGGGAATTGGGGATCTACGGCTTTCGCAATCGCGCAGACTACAGCTATGAGAGACTCAAGTTTGCCAACTCGCGGATGCTCAGTGCACCTGGGGTGTGGACAAAATTGGGACAGCGCGGTTACAGATCGATAATGCTTGGAATCCCCATGACCTACCCGCCGAGCCCCCTGAACGGCCACATGGTGACGGGCTTCCTCACCCCAAACACCAATGCCCAATACACCTATCCAGGCTCATTGAAATCGGAGATCGAGGCCTGGGTCAGCGACTACATGGTCGATGTCCCATTCAGGACGGATGACAAGGATGAACTGCTCAAAAACATCTATCGGATGACGGAAAAGCGGTTCCAGGTCGCCCGGCACCTGGTAGCGGAAAAACAATGGGATTTCTTCATGATGGTGGAGATGGGGCCGGATCGCATACACCACGCGTTATGGGCCCCACACGATAAGACGCACCCGAAACACGACCCGCAAAGTCCGTACAAAAACGCCATCCATGACTACTACGTGGCATTAGACAGGCATATTGCCGGGTTGATCGAACAACTACCAGCAGAGACCACCATCGTCATCATCTCCGATCACGGGATCCAGCCCATGCAGGGGGGGATATGCGTCAACGAATGGCTCATCAAAAAGGGTTATCTCTCACTCACCGAATATCCGAGTACCCCTGTACGTGTCGAAAAACTGATCCAGGCAGGGAAGGTGAACTGGAAGAGGACCAAGGCCTGGGGGATAGGCGGATACTATGGCCGCATCTTTTTGAACATAAAGGGGCGGGAGCCAGCCGGGACCATCCGCCCGCGGAAGGTAAACGTCTTTCGAGATAAACTGATCGAAGAGCTGTCCGCGATCCCTGACGAGCACGGTCACTCAATCGGAACGGTTGTCTACAAGCCGGCTGACGTCTACAAAACAGTAAACGGGATTCCACCGGATCTCATCACCTACTTCGGGAACCTGTCCTGGCGCTCGCTTGGCTCTGTCGGCTCGGGGAAAATATGGGCACACGAAAATGACATCGGCCCTGACGACGCCAACCACCATCCGCACGGGATGTGGATATGGGGTGGGGCTAATAAATACCCGATGAAAAAGGACATCTCCATCTACAACGTATCTCCCAAGATACTCAGCCACTTTGGAATTTAACGCCTTGCCCTGTGGGCGGGCCTGGGTTAGCATCTGTCGAGAAGAGGGGAATGGATGAATAGACGTTTTTTTAGCTCTGAATCTGTGACAGAAGGGCATCCGGATAAGATAGCAGATCGCATATCAGATGCGGTGTTGGATGCACTATTAAGGGATGACCCACATGCCCACGTGGCATGCGAGACCTTCCTTACAACCGGGCTTGTGCTCGTCGGTGGGGAGATCTCAACCGAAATATACGTAGACGTCGATCAGATCGCCCGCCGCGTGATCCAACAGGTGGGTTACGATGAATCGGGGTTCGGTTTCAACTACCAGGACTGCTCCGTAATCTCCACCATCAAGGAACAGTCATCCGACATCGCCTCCGCAGTGAGGGAGAAAGAGGACGACTACGAGGCAATCGGGGCCGGGGACCAGGGGATCATGTTCGGATATGCCTGCAGCAATACAAAAGAGATGATGCCCCTCCCGATCGTGCTCGCACATTCGCTGACCCGACGCCTGGCGGCAGTGCGCAAGGAAGGGATATTACCCTATCTGCGGCCGGACGGAAAGTCACAGGTGACGCTCGAGTACGAGGATCACCAGCCCAAACGCGCAACGGCAGTGCTAATAGCCGCTCAGCACACCCCAGAAATCGAATCGGAGAGGCTGCGGCAGGACATCATCACCCATGTGATCAGACCTGAACTTGCCCCCTGGCTCGATGCCTCGACCGACCTCCTTGTAAATTCTTCTGGGCGATTCGTCATCGGTGGGCCGGCAGCGGATACGGGAATGACAGGGCGAAAGGTCATCGTGGATACCTACGGCGGCTACGGCTCCCACGGGGGTGGCGCGTTCTCGGGAAAGGACCCCACCAAGGTGGACCGCTCCGGCTCCTACATGGCCCGCTATGTGGCAAAGCAGATCGTCGCCGCCGGTCTGGCCCGTGAGGTTGAGGTACAGATCGCATACGCAATAGGCCGCGCTGCCCCTCTGGCGATCAACATAGATGCCTTCGGAACGGGCATGTACACCAATGATACACTGCACAAGGCGGTTACCAGGGTATTTGACTTTCGGCCGGGGGCGATAATCAACCTGCTGGATCTGCGGCGGCCGATCTACGAGCCCTTCTCCTGTTACGGGCACTTCGGGAGGACCGATCTCAACCCAACCTGGGAGAGAACGGACCGTGTAGATGATCTCAAGCGGGCACTCCCACGCTCAGGAAAAATAGCGTAAACCTTATTCTACAGCTTATACCCGATCTTACGGAGGAATTCTTTGCGCGTTTTTATATCGGTTTTGGTCTCGACCCCTTTAGGTAAATGGCCATCGACTACCCCGATGATCCCACGACCTTCTTCTGTCTGGGCAATGATTACCTGTACGGGGTTGGCCGTGGCACAGAAGATCCGACAAACCTCGGGTACATTTTTGATCTTGTTGAGGACGTTGATGGGGAATACCCCATCCAGGAAGATGATAAACAGGTGCCCGGCCCCGATTGATTGTGCATTACTGATGGCAAGCTGGGTGAGCCCCTCATCTGTTCCGGTGTGCCGGATGAGACATGGGCCGGAGGCCTCGTTGAACGCAAGGCCGAATTTGATGCCTGGCACGGCGGTCACCAGTGCCTCGTGCAGGTCCTCCACCGACTTGATGAAGTGGGTTTGTCCCAGAATGAGGTTTACCTCATCGGGTTTCTCGATGGGTACCGTTTTAAGTTCCATGGTTACCTCCTATTGATGATGGACGTCAAGCCGGTTGGGTTTATCGCGACCGGCAGTTCCTCCCCACTGTCCATCCGTTTTATCTTTCCGGTTTTTGCTGAGACCTCATCCGGTCCGAGCACGAGCAGGTACCGTGCGGCTAGCTGATCAGCATAGCCGATCTGCTTGCTCAGTGAGCGCCCACGGTAATCGGTGTCCACGGAAACCCCATGTACACGGAGCTCCTTCATCAGCTGGATGGCAAGCCGCAATCCCTCCTCTCCAATTGTCGCGAGGAAGAGATCGAGCCGTTGTTTATCTTGAGGCCCTCTATTGCGTTGCCTCAGCACAAAGATGAGCCTCTCCATCCCCCCAGCGAGGCCGACCCCGGGAGTGGGGGGGCCACCGAATTGTTCCACCAGTCCGTCGTAGCGGCCACCTCCCAGCAGGGCGTCCTGTGCACCCAGGTCCGTGGAGATGAGTTCGAATACCGTACGCGTGTAGTAGTCAAGCCCACGGACAAGTCGAGGATCGATCTCGTAGGGAAGCCCGAGCTCATCCAGGCACTGACATACCCGCTTGAAGTGATTCGCACAATCATGACACAGCAGATCGGTACTGGCGGGGGCAGCGGCAATATGCGGCTGGCAGTGGGGATTCTTACAGTCGAGGATGCGCAGAGGGTTATCGTTGTAACGTCGCTGGCAGTCGGGGCACATCTCCTTTATGCGGGATGAGAAATGGTCATGTAATGCATCCTGATAGCGTCTGCGATCCTTCGCACAGCCGATGCTGTTGATCCGCAGGCTGAGCCCCCTGATGCCGAATGAGTCCATGAGTGCCCAGGCAAGGTGGATTACCTCTACATCGAGTTCGGGGGCCAGTGAGCCGATTGCCTCAATTCCATATTGGTGAAATTGACGGCTTCGCCCCCGCTGTGGCTTTTCATAGCGGAACATGGGGCCGATGTAATAAAGCTTTTGGAAGGGGTCAGTATTATGCAGTCCATGCTCGAGATAGGAGCGGATGACCGACGCTGTCAATTCTGGCCGCAGGGTGAGGCTCCGCCCCCGTCGGTCGGGAAAGGTATACATCTCCTTGTTAACGACGTCCGTCTCTTCACCGATCCCGCGCGAGAAAAGTTCGGTGTGCTCGATCAGGGGAAGGCGGATCTCGTGATAGTTAAACAAGGCTGCGATCTCATGGATCCTTTGTTCCACCCGTTGCCAGTGGGTAATCTCATCTGGGAGGATGTCATGCATCCCACGCACTGACCTGTAATTCACTTAATCTCCCGGGAAAGATTTATCATCTCGATCAGGGACTCGGCTGCCTGTGCCCCTTTGTTTCCCAGTTTGGTCCCCGCCCGTTCGACCGCCTGGTCCACTGTATCGGCGGTGATAACCCCGTATGATACAGGTATATCCGCCTCCAGATTGATCTTGGCCAGCCCTTTTGTCAGCTCATTGGCGATGTATTCGAAGTGAGGGGTAGCCCCACGGATCACCGCCGCCAACGCGATTATCCCGTCGTAGCGCCCGGAATCGGCCATCTGTTTGACCGTCCTCGGCACCTCGAACGCCCCTGGGGCCCAGCCTATGTCCGTCTTCTCCTCGGGAACGTTCAACCGACGGAGGCGATCACGGGCCCCCGCGAGTAGCCTGCTCGTTATAAGATCGTTGAACCGGCCAACAACGATGCCCACGCGCAAACCGGTTCCAGCAAGTTTCCCTTCAAATGTTTTTCCCATTAGATTTCCCCCTTTAATCTGGATTGAACTCAGGTTGACCTAGACGCCCCCCAGGTTATGGCCAAGTTTCTCCTTCTTTGTCCTCAGGTAGTGTCGGTTGTATTTGTTGGGGGGGACCTGGATCGGAATCTGCTCGGTGATTTCAAGGCCGTAGCCCGATAGGCCGACAACCTTCTTCGGGTTGTTGGTCAGAAGCCGGATGGTGGATAGCCCTAAATCGCAGAGAATTTGAGCACCTATACCGTAATCACGCAGATCGGCGGGGAAGCCAAGCCATTCGTTGGCCTCCACTGTGTCAAGGCCGTTATCCTGTAAATGATAGGCACAAACCTTGTTTTTGAGCCCAATCCCCCGTCCCTCCTGGCGCATGTATAGGATCACCCCTTGCCCCTCCCGCTCGACCATCTCCATCGCCTGGTGTAGTTGGTCTCCACAGTCACATCGAAGTGAGGCGAAGACGTCCCCAGTCAGGCATTCTGAGTGGACCCTTACCAGTACATCCTTTTCTCTATCCACCTTTCCCTTGACCAGGGCGACGTGTTCTTCTTGTTCCAGTGGGCTGTAGTAGCTGTAGATTGTAAAATTCCCGTATTTGCTCGGTAGCTTGGCAGTGGCCACCCGCTCAACCAGCCGCTCGTTTCTCTTTCTATATTTTATGAGCTCAGCGATGCTCACAATACTGAGCCCATACTGGTCGGAAATCACCTTCAGCTCCGGCAGCCGGGCCATTTTACCATCCTCGGCCATTATTTCGCAGATAACCGCTGCCGGCTTTTTGCCGGCCAGCCGCACCAGGTCAATCGCTCCTTCTGTATGTCCGGCACGACGGAGTACTCCCCCCTCTTCGGCGATCAACGGGAAGATGTGCCCGGGCCGTGCCAAATCGTGTGGCTGTGTCCGTTCATCGAGCACGGTCTTTACAGTCCGTGCCCGATCGTATGCTGAGGTCCCGGTGGTTATTCCCTCTTTGGCGTCGATAGATACCGAGAACTGCGTTCCATGCAGGGCAGTATTCTCAGGGGCCATCGGGTTCAGGGCAAGCTCGTGGGCCCGTTTTGCTGAGATCGGCATACAGATGATCCCACGGCCATAGGTGGCCATGAAGTTGATCCTCTCAGGGGTTGCATGTTCGGCGTCGATCACCAGATCGCCCTCATTCTCCCTGTTCTCATCGTCAACCAGGATCAGCATCTCTCCCCGTTTAATCCTCTCTATCGCTGCGTCTATTTCAATGAACATGGGGGATCATCTTCCTTACATACTTTGCCAGAATATCGAATTCGATGTTGACCTGGTGGCCGAGGACGCGGTCCTGTAGGTTTGTCCTTTCGATGGTCTCTGGGACTACGGAGCAACGGAATGTCTCGGCCCTTACATCGAAGGGGGTGAGACTGATCCCGTCTACGGTGACCGAGCCCTTTTCGGTCAGGTACTGCGAGAACTGTGGCGGATAGGTAAACATAAACGTCTTTCCGGTAATGTTATCCCCCTCTATCATCGTTATCTTTCCCACGGTATCAACGTGGCCAAGGACAAGGTGCCCATCAAGGCCGTCCCCCACGGCTACGGGGAGCTCAAGATTGACCCGCATTCCGGTCCTCAATCGTTCGAGGTTGGTGTGGGAGCGGGTCTCCCGGGACAGATCAACCTGAAAATTCTGTTTGGTTAACCCGCTGACGGTCAGACAGACCCCGTTGACCGCGATGCTTGTCCCTTGTTCCAGTCGTCTTTCGAACCCCAGCGGAGGCCCCACATCAAGGGATGAGGCCCGCTTTTGTCGCACTATTCCTAAACCCTGAATAATCCCTGTAAACATGGACGATGAGGAGTTTATCTCAACCAGGGGGTGTTATCAACGGGGTTGCAAACGCTAATCCACTGGGATACCCTATTGCAAGGTGGTTATCGTGCACAGAATTCGTGGTTATTTAGTATTTCTGTCTCTCTTGATTATGTTTGCTTTTTCCACGTGGGGCGGGCAGCCTGGGCTAACCTACAGGGTGTACGAGAGGGACGGTTACAGGGAAATTGAGGTAAATACTGCACTTGCTAGCTATGTCTTCTCCGAGGATGGTGGTGCGCTGAAGAGCGTTTTCCTCAACTTTGCCACATATGGTACAAACGAGATAGAGCTTGTCCCTGGCACGGAGACGGATGCCTCTAACCTTGTCCGGAAATACGTAAAAGGGGCACAGTTTCCATTTTCCCTCCGGCAAGATGGGCAGGAGGGGAAATATATCCTCTCCTCTCACCGACAACTTGACCCGGATGAGCTTCTCGTCGAGTTTACAGGGACGATCGGTGAGCTTTCCGTTATCAAGCGGTTTACCATCAAAAATGACCCTTATTACACGATCTGGGCTGATTTGAAGATCGATAATTCCACCCAGGAAGCAGTTAAGCTTCACATGAGCGTTGGCGACTACACCCCCAAGGAAAAAGGACCTGAGTTAGTATACCGATTTGATGAAGCCACGGTCTCTGCTCTACTCGCTAAGGGTTCATATCAGACGTTTGATGGGGTCGGTTTGATGGATAAAAATACCGTCTTCTTTCTCAAGCCGACGGGAGGGGAGGAGGCTTCTCCGTTTGCGGAGAGGTTGCCGTCTGGGAATCGCCACTTCGGTCTGTTGTTATCAGCCCAGCCAGGGACGAGTTCCTATTCATGGTTGCTGTATGGCGGGCGACGGCGCTTCCTGTTGATGGAGGAGGTAGGCGTGGGTGGGCTTGACGATCCGGGAACGATGGCCCGGATGATGATCCCGGTCATTCAGTTTCTGGGGTGGCTGTACCGGGTTACCGGCAACTACGGATGGGCGATTATTCTGTTTACTATATTGACCCGTGTCGTCCTGTTTCCGATCATGCGCAAGCAGTACCACTCGATGGCCAAGATGCAGAAAATTCAGCCGAAACTGAAAAAGTTGCAGGAGCGGTTTAAGGATGACAGGCAACTTATGCAAAAGAAGCTGATGGAGCTCTACAAAAAAGAAGGGGTCAATCCAATGGGTGGATGCCTGCCCATGTTTGTCCAGCTCCCAATCCTCATCCTCCTGTGGAAGGCTGTTATCTATTCAGCGGAGCAGATTCACCTCTCCCCTGGCTTTCTCTGGTTGAGCGACCTCAGCCTGCGCGATCCCTACTTCATCCTAGTTATACTCACCACAGCGGTGATGATTCTGCAGCAAAGATTGATGACCCCGATGACCGCGGGTGAGACGAGCGGTTCTCAAAAATATATGGGGTACATCTTCCCGTTGTTCATGGCCTTTTTCCTGTACAACTTTCCTGCCGGACTATGGCTGTACTATCTGTTGACGACCTTATTCCAGGTGGGCCAGCAGTACTTCATCAACTGGGAGATGGCTGTGGCAGAGGAGGGGGGAGAGGTCGCGGCGAAGCCTGCCCTCGATGGTGAACAAGATGACGATAGAGAAGGTAAAACAGGAGATTAGACAATATCTTGATCAGCTACTTTTCATCCTGGATGAGCAGGCCAGCTTCGAGATAGAGGGTGAGGCCTTAAATGATATTTACGTCAACCTTACCGGAAGCCTGTTCTCTCTTCCCGAAGAACGCCCTATCCTTAACGCACTTGAGCGGCTACTTCGTGCCTACCTGCATCGGAGGGTTGGGAAAGAATGTGAGGTAGTCCTCGACGTTAACGGGGTGGTACGGCGCAAGCGGGCTGAACTGGTGGGATTTGCCCTCTCCGCTGCCGAGTCGGTGCGCAACGAGCACAAAAGGGTCCGACTCAATCCGATGTCGGCCCGGGATAGGCGGACTATACACGTCGCCCTTACAGGTTTCCCCGGCGTAAATACTCATTCCGTAGGGAGGGGAAAGGATCGCCGGATCGTCATTGAGCCCAACGAGGTATGATGCAGGCGGATACCATCGCAGCGATATCCACCCCGCTTGGTGAGGGGGGGATCGGGATTGTCCGCATGAGTGGCCCGGGGTCAATTAAGATCGCTGAAGGGATATTCTCCCCCGCCCATCAGATTTCCCTGTCCCAGGTAGAAAGCCACACCATTCACTACGGATTCATCGTTGATAGAGACAGAAGGATTGATGAGGTACTGGTATCCGTGATGCGGGCCCCCCGTACCTATACCCGGGAGGATATCATCGAGATCAATTGCCATGGGGGGATAGTTGCGCTGCAAACAGTGCTTGACCTTGTCCTCGCCCGTGGGGCCAGGCTTGCCGAAGGGGGGGAATTTACCAAACGTGCATTCTTAAACGGCCGTATCTCACTCGATCAGGCCACCGCCGTTCTCGATGTGGTACGGGCAAAGACGCGGCTCGGTTTGGAGACAGCCATAGACCAGCTCGGCGGTCGTTTCTCCAGGGAGATGGCCGAGATTCGGCATACTCTCGCCTCCCTGCTGGCAGGGATCGAGGTGGAGATTGACTTCCCAGCCGTAGAGGGCAAGAGTTTAAACACGATTCTCTCCCCGTTGCAGGGGCTGCGTGGACGCTTAAGTCAGCTGATCGAATTGGGGGAGAAGGGGAGGATCGTGCAGGAGGGGCTCACCGTGGCCATCGTCGGTCGGCCAAACGTTGGCAAGTCCACCTTGCTCAACAGTCTCCTGGCTGAGGAAAGGGCGATCGTCACCCCGATTCCGGGGACGACACGGGACACTGTGGAGGAGCTGGTGACAATCGGCGGGGTCCCTGTCCGTGTCATCGACACCGCCGGATTGTGTACCCCAACCGGCCCGGTAGAGGAGGCAGGGGTACAGCGCAGTCGAGCCGCGATAAACCGCGCTGATCTGGTCCTTCTCATGCTCGATCGCAGTTCGCCCTTTACGCCTGAGGATGAGTCACTGATCGAACAGGAGATGGGCAGGCCAACCGTTCTCGTGCTCAACAAGATCGACCTTCCAGCCATGATGGGGGTAATCCCTGGCGGGGATTGGGGCGCGCGGTATGATATATCTGCCAAGAATGGGAGTGGGATCGATCGACTGAGGGCTGGAATTCTTGACCTCCTGCTTGAGGGGCGACTCCCTATCCGGGGAGGGGTGCTGCTGCTGGATGCATGGGAAAGGGGGCGGCTCCGTCGTACCGGGGAGAGGATAGATGGGGCGATCTTGGCCATCGAACGTGCCTTGCCCCCGGATATGGTTGCTGAGGAGCTACGGCTCGCCTACCGCATTGCCGGAGAACTGCAGGGAATCGACATAAGTGAGGACATCCTCGACCAGATCTTTTCTGACTTCTGTGTCGGCAAGTGACGCCTGTCCAGCACTGATGGGACAGGGGGCAAGTTAGAACAGGAGGGAAGTCTTTCAGTCTCCAGACAGGTAGCTTAGAGTAGTTATGTTATGTTACTTGGAGCTTTCCTTTTCTCGATGGCTGGGACCCTCGGGTTATCTTTGCAACGCTGGTTTAAGGGTTTGCTGTTCATCATTCCCCCGATAGCACTGCTTATTTCCATTGGTCCGCGGACGGAGCTTATCGCGATCGCTTTGGGGCTTTTGATCCTATCGTTCGATCTGGGGAGATGGTTCTTTCTGCAAGGGTTAATGACAGCTGGCATTGTCTTTCTGTTCGGGTTTCGCATCCGTTTTTTCACCAATCCCGCCGGGGGCTATTTCTATCTAGATTGGGCCGCCCTTCCCCTTACAATCCTGTGGGTACTCGTGATTCTGATCTCTCGTGAGAAACTACGCCGACTTCTTCCTCGTCCTCCGCTGCAGGTGATTATTGACCTTATCTTGGTAGTGGACGCCATTTTGCTTGCCCTGATCTCCTCGCAGACAAGGGCAGTCCCTCTCGCTGCAAATCTGCCGTTTGTCCTGCTGGGGATGGTGTTGGCGACAGGGATAGCTGTTTACCGCAAAGGCTATGGAACGGTGGTAGTTCTCTCTCGTACGGTCGCCTTTTCTCTTGCCTTGTATGGGATAAGCGGGGTGATGAAGGCCCCGGTTTCCCTGTTTATGTTGGCCCCGCTCACCCTGCTTGGTTTGCCCATTATGTCCGCCTCCTTCGCCCTTATCGCACAGGCAGGGGCAGTAAAAACCCGTTCATTGCCCTCATGGCTCCAATCACATGGGTACACGCCGGCAGGGGGGATTATGTTATTGTTGGTTGGGACAAGTTCGCTGGCTGTCGCTGCCGTACTGTCGGTCCAATTAGGCCCTATTTATGGGCTATTGAGTACAGGGATCATCCCCGGGGCTATAGTGGCCCGGCTGGTTTACAGACGGTTATCCTCGGTGCTCAGCGGGTGCTCAACGAACGAAGGATTTGGGCAAAGCCGCCTGTTTGGGGTGAGTTTCCATAACCTTTCCTTCCGCGGGGCCACCCGCTGTATGGAAAGGATGGTGGCTGAACGTGATAGGACACACGTCATTGTGACCCCGAATAGCCCGGCCCTCCTTTTGGCTCGGAGGGATCGCAAGCTGGCTGCCGCCTATCAGAGAGCTGATCTTGTGCTCTCGGATGGTATCGGGATAGTTTGGGCGACGCGAGTGCTTGGTGCGCCACTGAAAGAGCGCATTACCGGAATAGATCTTGCCAGGCTAATACTTCGCTCCGCTGGCAGGCTGGGTTATCGTGTGTTCCTTCTGGGGGGGAGAAAAGGGGTTGCGGAGAGGGCCGCGGATAGATTAAAACAGGACTTCCCCGGGCTCATCGTCGTCGGGACCCAGCATGGTTATTTCGATGATGATGAAAAGATCACCCAAAGGATCTCCCAAGCAAGGCCTGATATCCTTCTTGTCGGGATGGGGGTTCCCAGGCAGGAAAAGTGGATGGCGGATCATCAATACAGGGTGAGGGCCCCGCTGATGATTGGAATCGGGGGCGCGCTCGATATCTTCTCCGGTGATTGCAAGCGGGCACCGGAGTGGTGGCAGCGGTCTGGCCTGGAGTGGTTGTATCGCCTCTTGCGACAGCCGTGGAGGATAAAAACCGCACTTGCTATCCCCCGCTTTATCGGTCTGACCCTGCTTGTGCGTGCGGCACTCAGCATTGCCAATTTCTTTGCCGTTCCACAGTCCCTGGAATAGCGGACCAGATACAATCAGTCTAATCTGTCACCAGGTCGATCCCCTCTGCCTGTACCGTTCCCTGCCAGGTGTCGAAACCGGTGCGGAACACAAGGCAGGCCCCCTTTTCTCTCTCAAACGTGTTGATGTAGCGCCCCATGTTGAATGCGATGAATGGCAGAGAGGTGCCATCCTGTGAGACCTTCCCTTTTAGGTGTTGCCGACGTGACCCCACCAGGGATAGCGCTGTAAATGAACAACCCCTTGACAGGAATCTTGGGGATTGGTTTCCTGGTCCATATGGGGAGAGTGAGCATAGATTTGTGTAGAGCCGTTGGTCGATCTCGCTTAGGTTTACATTGGTGTCGATCCGTTCCACCCTTTCAGCGAGCTCGGTTCTGTGGGCCGCTGCGTAACGGCGAATCCGCTGATAAAGGAGGGGAAGGGCGGAGGTTGGAATGGAGAATCCGGCTGCCATTGGGTGTCCACCGTAGCGGGTGAATAGGTCTGAGTTATCCTTTAGGCAGGCAACGATGTCGAATCCTTCCACGCTGCGACAGGAGGCGCGGCTTAGCTTTCCCCCCTTTGATATGACGATGGCCGGGACCTGGTATCGGTCTACCAGATTGGAGGCGGTAAGACCGATAATGCCGCGGTTCCAGTGTTTTCCGGCGACGATTGTGATCCCATCTTGGACAGGGTCTATCTCCCCGTCAGCGATCGCCCGCTCCGCCTGGGCGAGCAGGTCGTTCTGGGCAATCTCGCGATCCTTGTTGTAGTCCAATAAAACCTCAGTCAGGTACTCCGCTCGCGGTAGTTTGCCAGTGGTGAGGAGGAGAAAGGCCACCTTGGGGTCGCCAGCCCGATTTGCTGCATTGAGTTTGGGGGCGATGAAGTAGCTGACATCAAAGGTATCAATCCTCGCGGGGTTCACCGACATCTTTTTCATAAGCACGCGCAGCCCCGGTGCCCCCTCACCATTAGCAAGAACGGAGAATCCCTCCCGGACCATCGCCCTATTTTCAACCTCGCCCTGATTGGATAGGGGGACCAGATCGGCAATCGTCCCTAGCGCCACCAGGTCGAGGAGTTGCAGGGGGGTTGGTCGTCCCAGGCGTTCATACAATCCGCTGATCAACTTATATGCCACCCCTACCCCGGCCAGATCTTTATTTGGGTAGGTGTCTCCCGGTTGCTGTGGGTTGATTATGGCCGCCGCCTTGGGGAGGACAGGCGGGGATAGATGGTGGTCGGTTATTACTGTGTCTACCCCGGCGGTATGCAGGCTGGCGGTCTCGGCCGCGTTTGATATTCCACAATCGGCGGTTATAACGAGGGGAAAGTCCTCTTCTATTGCCCTGCGAACGAACCCCTTTGATAGGCCGTGTCCACGGGTACGATCCCCCACCTCCACCTTTATTTTACCCCTTGGGAGAAGGGGAAGGAGGCCAAGATATAGGACCGCTGCCCCGGTGAGGCCGTCCACATCGAAGTCTCCGTGAATAAATATCCTCTCTTCTCTCTTGATCCCCTCCATAATACGGGAGACTGCTGCCTCCATCCCGGTTAGCAGCCACGGGGAATGGAAATCATGGGCATCCGGATCGACCAGCCTCTGCCAATCGTTTCCACCCCGTCGGGCGAGCAGTACGGCAAAAGGGGTATTACAGGAAAGGGCGCTCTTGATCTCTTGAGTGATGGACTCATCGGGGCTAGGGGAGAGCATCCACTCCCTGTCCCTGCGGATGAGGGATCTCATCTAGCCTTCTTGGCGCTGCCCGCCTTAAGCGCCCAGGCGTAGAGGATGGGATTGGAAACGTACATGGAGGAGTACGTTCCCACTATGACCCCGATCAACAGCGCCAGTGAGAACCCCTTTAGTACCGATCCGCCGAACAAAAACAGGATGATCACCGGGATAAAGGTGGTAAACGAGGTGTTTAAGGTGCGGCTCAATGACTGATTGGCGCTGCGGTTTATGATATCGAAGATGGCACCCCGCCTGTCCAGCTTGATATTTTCCCTGATGCGGTCATAGATGACTATTGTGTCGTTTAGAGAATAGCCGACGATTGTCAGGAAGGCGGCGATCGTGGACAGGTTGAACTCCACCCCAAACAGGGCAAATACACCCAGCGCAATAATCACGTCATGGAGGATCGCTGCGACGGCCCCCACCGCATAGCGGAGTCGGAACCGCCACGAGATGTAGACGAGGATGATTACCAACGCCAAAAGCACTGCCTGCCAACCCTTTTCCGTCAGTTCATGACTGATCTCCGTCCCTATCGAGCGGCGGCTGACATCTTCGGTGGGAAAATCTGAACGGATGGTGGCTTCAATGCCATCGATCACTGATTGGTGTTCCCTTATATCGAGCTGTGTCGTGATGACCTTGGTGTTATTTCCACTCACATCCTGGATGATACTCTTTGAAAGGTCTGTCTCCCCTGCCGGGATCTTGGCCAGTGCAGCACGCAGCGCAGCAGTCTCTACGGGCTCACTGAACTTTACGGTGAACTCAGTTCCACCGGTGAAGTCGATTCCAGGGTTTAGCCCTTTAACCTGTGGGATCAAAATGATGATGCTCGCTATTACAAGTATTAATGAAACCGGGACGAAGTATTTCGCCTTTCCAAGGAAATCGAGATGCCTCATGCAGGGCCCCCTTCTACATCGATTCGACCCGTTTTATCAACCGTGACTTGATTCGACTTGCTTTATTTTTGTGAATCGTGTGGTGTAGGGCTGCCTTATCCACAGCCTTGGACAGTTGTGGGATGTGGGAACGTGCCGCCTCTTTATCCCCAGCAGCAATGTTAGTCTTGATCTGTTTCACGGCAGTCTTGAGGGCTTTTTTCCTTGCCCGGTTGAGCCGTCGCCTTTTCTCATTCTGCCGCTGCCTCTTCGCTGCGGAACGAATATTAGGTATTGTGATCACCCCTCTTATTTAACAGTTATTTCACAGTCCAACACGGGAGAATCTTACCGGCTACCCACCAGTAAATCAAGTTATATAATACGGGGCCTCCGATTGCGGTGAGAGGGTGAAGGTGATATATATCACCTTTGTTTTCGTGCATATTGTCTTTGTTGCTTTAGATGAGGGGTAGCTCATTTCGCGGTTGACCTTCAGGGGGACAAGTGTTAGGCTGGTTATTGTTTTTGTCGCAGGTTCTCGCAAGGCCGGAACAAAAAAATCGTACCGATGAGGGGGCAGTAATGGAGAAAGTTATCAAGCGTGATGGCCGGATTGTTGACTTCAACCAGGTAAAGATCACCACCGCTATCTGGAAGGCGATGCGGGCGCTTAAGTCCCCGGATGAGAGGGCGGCCCAGGCATTGTCGGATAAGGTGGTAGGGCTGCTCGAGGGGCGGTTCACCGAGGGGCCGCCCACCGTGGAGGATGTGCAAGATGTAGTCGAGGATGTGCTTGTCAAATCAGGCAGGACGGAGATTGCCCGGGCCTACATCCTCTATCGCAAGCAGCATGCTGATCTACGTGATGTTGGTAGGTTGATATCCGGGGTCACACTGGTGGACGATTACCTGGACGAGGATGACTGGCGGGTGCGTGAGAACAGTAACATGACCTATTCTCTGCAGGGACTGAATACCCACGTCACCCAGAAGGTCATATCCCGCTACTGGTTGAATAAGATCTATCCGCGGGAGATCCGTGAGGCGCATGTGCAAGGTGACTTTCACCTCCACGATTTGGGCACGCTTGGTGCCTACTGTTGCGGTTGGGAGCTGATGGACCTTTTGCGGCTGGGTTTCCAGGGTGTCCCGGGGAAGGTTGAGTCACGGCCGGCGCGTCATTTCCGGGTTGCACTGCTGCAGATGGTGAATTTTATGTATACACTGCAGGGTGAATCGGCTGGGGCACAGGCGTTCTCCAATGTCGACAGCTATCTCGCGCCGTTCATCCGTGCCGATGGCCTCTCCTACGCTGAGGTCACCCAGAACCTGCAGGAATTTATCTACAACATGAATGTCCCAACACGGGTCGGTTTCCAGTCTCCGTTTACCAATGTCACCCTAGATCTTAATGTCCCTAACTATATGAAGGGGGAGCCGGTGATTATCGGCGGACAGATCCAGGACACGGTATACGGTGACTACCAGCACGAGATGGAAATGTTCAACCGAGCCTTCGCCGAGGTAATGATCGCAGGGGATGCGCATGGGCGGCCATTTACCTTTCCCATTCCCACTTATAATATCACTGAGGATTTCGATTGGGATAACCCCAGGCTCAAACCGGTGTGGGAGATGACGGCTAAATACGGCATTCCCTACTTCTCAAATTTTATCGGAAGCGACATGAGCCCTGAGGACGCCCGCAGCATGTGTTGTCGACTGCGCATAGATAACCGTGAGCTCAAAAAACGCGGTGGGGGGCTGTTCGGTGCCAACCCCCTCACTGGTTCGATCGGGGTTGTGACGATCAACATGCCACGGCTCGGTTACCTTTCGGAGAATGAGCGAGAATTCTTCAGCCACCTGGAGAGATTGATGCGGCTTGCCAAGGAATCCCTGGTTATCAAGCGGAAGACCCTGGAGATCCTTACGGAGAAGAAGCTTTATCCCTATTCCAAATTTTATCTGAAAAAGATTCGGGAAGGCGAGGGTTCTTACTGGAAGAATCACTTCTCCACTATCGGCCTCATCGGGATGAACGAGGCCGTACTGAACATGTTTGGGGTCCCGATCGCTGATCCGAAGGGAGAGGCATTTGCGCTGCAGGTTCTCAAATTTATGCGTGAGCGGCTGCGTGATTACCAGGAGGAGACCGGGGATATCTTCAATCTCGAGGCCACCCCGGCTGAGGGATCAAGCTACCGACTGGCAAAGCTCGATTTGGAGCGCTATCCCGACATCCGTATTCATAACCGAGAGAAGTATGGGGGAGGGAGCCCATACTACACAAACTCGACCCAGCTCCCGGTTGGGCTGACCGAGGACATGTTCGAGGCGCTTCAACTGCAGGACCCGCTGCAGACCCTCTACACTGGGGGTACGGTCTTTCACGGTTTTCTTGGCGAACGGATGCCGGGTCCAGCCGCGACCAAGCGACTGGTGCGCAAGATTGCGGAGAACTTCCATCTGCCTTACTTCACCCTCACCCCTACCTTCTCCATCTGTCCTGAGCACGGTTATCAGGTGGGGGAACAGGCTACCTGCCCCATCTGTGGCGCTCAGACTGAGATTTACTCGCGGGTAGTCGGATACCTGCGGCCTGTAACGCAGTGGAACGCTGGAAAGCAGGAGGAATTTGCCGATCGCAAGGTGTTCGACCAGGAACCGGTTCCTAACCTGTAGACAGAAGGCGCGAGGATGAGGTTTGCCTACCTGCTTCCTACGACCCTGATCGACTTTCCCGGGCTAGTTGCGGCCCTGGTGTACACGCCGGGATGCAATCTTCGCTGCCCATTCTGCCATAACTCTGAGCTGGTACTGCCTGAGAGGATCAAGGCCCTCGATCTCATCGAAGAGGAAGAGGTCCTCTCTTTGCTCGATGAGAGAAAGGGGTTCCTCGATGGCCTCTGCATCACCGGGGGGGAGCCGACACTGCATGAAGGGCTGGCGGGGTTCATCGAACGCGTAAAAAAGCTGGGCCTTGCAGTGAAGCTTGATACCAATGGGACGCGGCCCGAACGGTTGAAGGAGCTGCTCGATAGTCGGTTGCTTGACTATGTGGCAATGGATGTTAAAGGTCCACCGGGGCGCTACAGCATACTTACCGGGGTCAAAATTGACTTTGAGAAGATCGAGGCCTCTATCCGGATCATCCTCACCCAGGCACCCGATTATGAGTTTCGTACAACGGTGGTACCCACCCTTGGGCTTGAGGACATTAAAAAGGTGGCCTCGTTGATCGCCGGGGCAAAGCGCTATTACCTGCAGAGGTTTGTCGTCCCCGCCGGCAAGGGGCTTGTGGATCCCACATGGAATGACCGGGTTGCCCCCTCTGCCGAGGATCTGCAGGCGATGTGGGAGAAGATAAAGCTGGGCTTTCCCGAAGGTGGTGCCCGCTGAGGCCCGGTTCTTAGTCCAGTCCAATCATCTTGCGTATGGTGGCGATGTTTTTCCGTGCGGTCTCGCGTGCCCTCTTTGCACCTGCGGCGAGTATCTCCTCGACCTCCCCAGAGGCCTCAAGTGCGGCGCGCCGCTGTTGGATCGGGCGAAGTACCTCCATGAGCCCCTCAAATACTTTTTCCTTGAGCCGAGAGTACATCAATTTGCCGGAGGTGAACTCCTCATGCAGTTTAGCCACTATCGATCGATCCCCGGACAGGTCTGTGGACAGTTCGAGTATCTCGAACAGGTTGGCTACGCCGGGTGATAGCTGCTGTCCCGGGGAGAGGCCGATGTCGGTTACCGCTTGCCTCACCTTTTTGTATATTGAATCCTCATCCTCCATCACCCCGATGTAGTGTGCCTCGCCTGCACTCTTACTCATCTTGATTGATGGATCGGCGAGCGACATGATACGCGCCCCTTTTCTCACGATTGGCTCAGGTTCAGGAAAGAAATCCCCGAATCGCGAGTTGAATCGGCGCGCGATCCGACGTGAGAGCTCCAGATGCTGCAGTTGATCCTCTCCAACTGGAACTGCATTTGCCCGGTAGAGGAGGATATCCGCTGCCTGTAGAACAGGATAATTGAACAGCCCCGCGGAGACGAAATCTTTTCCCGCGGATTTTTCCTTGAACTGGGTCATCCGTGATAGGTCGCCATAAGAGGTGACGCAGTCCAGTATCCAGGCAAGTTCAGTGTGCTCGGGGACCGCCGATTGCACGAGCAGGATCGAGCGAGTTGGGTCGATTCCACAGGCGATGAGGTCCAGGGCCATCGCGCGTGCCGCAGAGTGAAGGATTTTGGGGTCTATCTCTATGGTTAGCGCATGGTAATCAACGATGCAATAGACGCACTGGTATTCATCTTGCAGGGCAGCCCAATGTTGGATCGCCCCGAAATAGTTGCCGATATGCAGTGTGCCGGTCGGTTGAATCCCGG
>JAYEMK010000054.1:0-7386 GCA_034718095.1 Candidatus Bipolaricaulota bacterium
CTTTGCTGTGGCAACCCAAGCTTGATCCCAGGTCAGTGACTGTATAAGGTTACGATAATGGGTAAAGCAATCCGGATTGACACTGAACAGATCTTTTCATTGCATCCTTACGTCGAGGAGGTCCTGGCGCGACTAACCGCCGCCGGGCACCAGGCATTTCTTATCGGAGGGGTGGTAAGAGATGGGGTGCGAGCCAAATTTCAGCCCGATTACGATTTCTCACCTGAAGAGGTGGATGTCGCAACTGCGGCCTCCCCACCCGAGGTTCGTGCACTGTTCAAGGACCGTCCAATCGTGGGGGTCGGCGAAGATTTCGGTGTATTGGTCATCGTCTCCCCTTGCGGTCGCCAGTATGAGGTTGCTACCTTCCGGGTGGAAGGGGAATATGATGGCCGCTGGCCAAGCAAGGTCAAACTTGTCCGCGATCTGGAGGGTGATGTCAAGAGGCGTGATCTAACGATCAACGGGCTTGCCGCCCCCCGTTCCGGGGAGGTAATAGATCTTGTTGGGGGCATCGAGGATCTGAGGGCGGGCCTGATCCGTGCCATCGGTGATCCGAAAATGCGTTTTTCGGAGGATTACCTGCGGATGCTGCGCACGGTACGCTTCGCCTGTCAGCTCGATGGCGAGATAGAGCCTGAGACAGCGGCGGCGATCCGGGAAAATGCGGCCAAGATCACCTCCATCTCCTGGGAACGGATTTGTGAAGAGCTATTCAGGTTGTTTGGCACAAGCTCTGCTGCGCGTGGTATTACCCTAATCGATGATTACGGGCTGCTCAGCCACGTTCTCCCAGAGGTCACCGGCTTGAAGGGGGTCCCCCAACCGGAGGAATATCATCCAGAGGGGGACGTATTCGTTCATACTATCAAGGCGGTGCAGGTTGCTGATGAATTTGTGCATGACCCGGTACTTAAGCTCGCCGTTCTGCTACATGACATCGGCAAACCCTTCGCCCTCAGGCGCAGCGGGGGGAGAAATATGGGGGGGCATGCGGCCGTGGGTGCCCGAATGGCTAAAAAGATCGCCCGTAGGCTGCGCCTGAGCAAACAACAGGCATCCAGGCTGTACTTTCTTGTCAATGAACACATGCGGGTTGCCGACCTGCCGAAGATGGGGCGCGGAAAGCAAGTCCGGTTTGTGAGCAGCGGTGAGATCCAGGGGGAGATAACATTTAGAAAGCGATTCCCTCTTTTTTTCGATCTGTTGCAGCTGCTGATCTGTGATTGTGAGGCTAGCGCCCATCGATCCTCTGGCTGGGCCCCAATACTCAGGGAGACCCTACGAATAATCGACCACATTGACAGGGTGTGCGGGTTAAAACGGGCACGGGAATTGATAAACGGACATACCCTTCTAGAGATGGGAGTGAAACCGGGCCCTGAACTCGGACAAATTTTAGGTGCGGTCCATGATCGTATCCTCGCTGGGGAGATCACAACGAGAAAGGCTGCTGCCGCAGCGGCGAAGGAACTTGTAAGTAACCTCCGTGAGCAACGCGGTAACAACGGGCAGGCCACTGCCCTGTAGTATCATTCATTTAATAATCATTCATGATAGCATTGACCAATGTTCCCTTTTCCGCTATCATTGTTTTGGTGCGGGAGGGAGAAGGAGGGGATATGAAAGTTAAGATTGCAGAACGGCATGCCCCCTTGAGTGATGCACTGAGGGCATACGTCCTTGAAAAGGCAAAATCTCTGGAACGTTATTACAACCGAATTATAAGTATTGATGTAGTATTGTCTGTGGAAAAGGAACGCCAGATCGCCAGCATGCACGCTCACCTTACTAATAGAAAGATCATCCATGCACATGAGAAATCATCGGATATGTATGCCTCGATCGACAAGGCGATAGACAAGCTACAGCGACAACTCGTCAAATATAAGGATCAGCTTAAGGATAAAGGTGGGATTAGCCTACCGAAGGCAACGGCTGGCACCGCAACATCGGCAGAGGTAGATCACAAGGATATCATCCGCTCCGATATCTATTTCTATAAGCCAATGTCCCCTGATGAGGCCTCACTACAACTGGAGGCGTTGGAAAAGGATTTCCTGGTGTTTATTGATGCCGATACTGATGAGGTCAGCATTATTTACCATCGTTCCGATGGAAATTACGGGCTGATCACACCGAAGCGGTAGCCCCCGTTCAGGAGGCCGTGTATTGAGAGCACTTTCTTTGTTTTCTGGGAGTCTTGCCAGTCGGGTGGCTACAAAACTTGTCGATCGTTTTTCGTCCGTGGACGAGCTTTTCCTGCTTCATTTTCGGTCCCCGTTCTTCGAGTGTTATGATGATATTCGGAAACTGGTAAAGCAAGAGTGGCCGACGAAAAGTTTTCGGACACAATCGCTAAATAGAGATTATCGTTATCTTATCGATATCCCGCCGGGTACTCACTTTTCGCTTGACCGTAGTTGTCGTAATTGTAGGCGGCTGATGTTGGCCCACGCCCTTCGCTATATGGGACGGATAAAAGCTGATTTTATCGTCACCGGGGCAGTGCTCGGAAGGGGGGGACTGGGCGAGAGAGAGCTGTTGGATATTGAGGGGGAGGTGGGGTTGCACGCGAGAGTGCTCCGGCCCCTTTCCGCGCGTCTGTTGCCCTCGATCGATCCAGAGGTCGAATCCAAGGTCGATCGAGCCGCCCTGTACGATATAGGGGTAGATGATGGGCAGCGCCTCATCGAGCTTGCCGGCGAATTAGGACTTTCCCCCGCTGACCCTCTGCGAGGGGAAAAGCGCTGCAAGCTTAGAATCCCTGGCTATGGGAGGCGCGTGGAGAGTCTGTTTAGAGAACAGGGGATTACTATGAATACGCTGAAATTGCTTGAGTTCCCCATCTTCTATAAAAGGCCCCCGGATGTAAAGATCGTCCTTGCGGTGGCCGAGGATGAAAAGCGGGCGCTGCAAAATTTCTTCCTTCCCCACGATCTACGTGTTTATCTCCCCGCTCACCGCGGACCGATGACGCTTGTCCGTACGACATGGGGGGAGAAATCTCTGGCTCAAGTAGAGGAGATCATAGAATTTGCCAGCCGGATCACCGCCACATATGGTGAAATCGTTAACCCATCCTGGATAACCGTAAACTATCGTTTCGAAAAAGACGAGGACACCTCGCAGTTGAGTGTCTTGCCGTTTGATTCGCCTGAGGAAATTTCCGATCTTATGCGAACCTCATAGCGCTTGAAAAATTGTCCATAGTGGATATACTTACTGTTTTCGGGCAGTTTTATTGATTAGGTTTTGGATAAGGCAAAATTAGTTTGTTAGGTGTGGGGGTTCAGCCCTAACCCTAAAGAGGGGGTATTTATGCCTTTATACCGTTATCAGTGTATGGAATGCAACGCTATTTTCAAAGAATTTAAGCAGAACGGTAATGGGGCGGCTACTGTATGTCCAGAGTGCGGCAGTACCAATACCAAACGGCTCCTGCCGCGGGTTGGCATCATTTATAAGGGAAACGGCTATTATAACACCGATTACGCCGGCAAGGTTAAAAAGGCGAAGGAGGTCTCCTCTACGAAGGATGAGGAGTAGTCGGTTAGGATTAATCGGTCCGGCTTGCGCTCCTGCCCAGATGGGAGGGAGCTTTTTGTTAGGTCAATGGCCGGTAGGCCAAGTTTAACAAGGGAGGAGACTGTTGATTTCAGGTGATGATATCAAAAGGGTGAAGCTTCAACTTGCATCACCGTCAACGATACTCAGTTGGTCTCACGGTGAGGTTACTGAGTCGGAGACCATCAACTATCGTACCCACAAGGCGGAGAAGGGTGGTCTATACGCGGAGGAGATATTTGGTCCGGATAAGGACTACGAATGCGCCTGCGGCAAGTACAAGGGGAAGAAATACGAAGGGATCACCTGTGAGAAGTGCGGGGTATTGGTCACCGATTCCTCGGTACGGCGGATGAATATGGGGCATATATCCCTCGCCAGTCCGGTCATCCATTTTTGGTTCCTGAAGGGGATTTCCAGCCTGCTGAGCCGGCTCCTTGGGATGAAGAAGAAGGAGTTGCGGCGGATCGCCTATTATGAAACTGAACCAGCGGAGGAGGCGCTACGAATTGTTACCAGTGCTGAGGGCAAAAAGATTCGCCCTGGGGAGACCCTGTATACATCTGAATATCGGATCCTATCAAAAGCGCTTAACTTCTCTGCAGAACAGGCCTATTATGTAGACGGGGCACCGCGAATCCTTACCGAGGAGGGCGGCAAGGTCACCGTAGAGGAGCGCCGGCTTACCAACGGTGAAAATGTGCGTGCAGTGGTCGTGGGGGCTCAGGAGTACCCGATTGTTGGGGCCGCCGAATTATCAGTAGAGACTGGAGATGTGATAGAGAAAGATGCGGTGATCGCTGAGAGGCCTGTAGAGGATGTCTGTTCCAAGACGGCATTTGAGATGCTCAGAGACCGCTACGGGGCAGCGGTTACAGGCGAGGAAGTTGTGGAGATCGTGGATAGTCTTGTTTTCCTGGTTACCCGGGTAAAAGATCCAACCGTTGCCCTCCAAATAGGAGATAAATTGTCCTATTTGGAGAAACGAGCGTACGAGAGGATTTATCCAGGGGGTTTCGTTGCGATGACCGGGGCAGCAGGGGTTAAAGGACTCCTGGAGATGATCGATCTGGACCAGCTTCATCAGGAACTGAGCGATCAACTGAGGAATGAAAAAGCGGCAGGAAACCGCCGAAGATTGCTCAGAAGATTGGAGGTCGTCGACCAGTTACGCTCTTCCGGTAACAGTCCCCGGGATATGGTGCTCGATGTTGCCCCTGTATTGCCCCCGGCACTGCGTCCGATGATTCAGCTTGAAGGAGGGAAATTTGCCACCACTGATCTGAACGATCTCTACCGCCGGATCATCAACCGGAACAATCGATTGAAGAAACTGATCGATATGGGGGCACCGGAGGTAATCCTGCGAAACGAAAGACGGATGCTACAGGAAGCCGTAGACGCCCTGATTCACAATGAGAAAAAGGATAGTCCAATTCGTGGTCGAGATAACCGTCCCTTAAAGTCTCTATCGGAACGGATCCACGGGAAACATGGTCGATTGCGGCGAAACCTGCTCGGGCGCCGCGTGGATTATTCAGGGCGGGCTGTGATCGTAGTCGATCCAAAACTCGGGTTGAACCAGTGCGGGGTACCAAAGAAAATAGCCCTTGAGTTGTTTAAGCCATTTATCTTACATCATCTGGAGGCGACCACATTCTCTGACTTCGACGAGATAAAGAACCGGGCATTGCGGGGAGAGATGCCAGAGGTATGGGATATCCTGGATAAATTGATCAAAGAGCGCCCCGTCTTGCTCAACCGCGCCCCGACCCTTCACCGACTGTCGATACAGGCATTCGAACCGGTCCTTGTCGATGGCGAGGCGATCCATATTCACCCATTGGTCTGCCCACCTTATAACGCCGATTTCGATGGTGACCAGATGGCCATCCATCTTCCCCTATCGCCGGCCGCAATCGATGAGGCACGGACTCTGATGGCGGCACCGAGAAATATCCTATCGCCAGCAAACGGGGAGCCGCTAAGTTTGCCCACCCAGGATCCAATCTTCGCCTATTACTACCTAACCCTCGTCGACCCCGAAGGAAAGGGTACGGGCAAGTACTTCAGAGACATTGATGAGGCGAAGCGCGCATGCGAAGAGGAGATTATCGATATACACAGCCGAGTAAAGATCAGGATCGATGGCGAGCTGGTCGATACGACGCTGGGCCGGGCAGAGCTCAACGAGCTTCTGCCGCCGGAGATACGCAACTACAGTCGCGTGATGGATCGCAGTGCCATCAAAAACCTGATTATGGAATGTTATCATCGTTTTGGCTGGGAGAGGGCAGCCGATCTGCTGGATAGTTTGAAGGATCTTGGTTTCATGTACGCAACTCAGGCTGGGCTGACCATCTCCACCAAGGATTGTCTTATCCCGCAGGAGAAGGAAAATATCGTCAGGCGTTCCTATGCTGTTGTGCGCCGCATCAACAGGATGTATGAGTCGGGTCTGGCCACCGAAAATGAGCGAGCCCAGTCGGTTATCCGTGTCTGGCGAAGGACGGTGGACGATGTCGAGAAAATAACAATGGATAACCTACGGCGGCACAGATTCAACCCGGTCTATGGGATCGTCACCTCTGGGGCGCGTGGGGGGCCGGATCAGGTAAAACAGTTGTGCGGAATGCGGGGCCCCATGGCCGGCCCATCGGGGGAGATAATAGAGATGCCGGTAATCTCCAATTTCCGTGAGGGTCTGGATATGATGGAGTACTTTATATCCACCCACGGCGGCCGTAAAGGGGCCGCTGATACAGCATTGAAGACGGCCAATTCAGGTTATCTCACGCGCCGGCTGGTCGATGCCAGTTCTGATGTTATCGTGCGCGAACTGGACTGTGGAACAGGCAGGGGCGTGGATGTCTCCCCACTGCGGTTCAGTAAGACGGAGGTCATGGAAGGAATCCCTGAGAGGATATACGGTCGCGTCACCAGCCACCCGATCATCGATCCCGGCACTGGCGAGGTGCTGGTCCAGGCCAATCAGTGGATCAGCCAGGAGATGGCCCAGTATATCGGAAAATTAGAGGCGGTACTCCCTGTCGAAGGAGAGGAGGCAGAGGCTCGGCTGGTGGGGACAAAAAGCGTAGAGGAAATTCGTGATCCCGATACCGGTCGCGTGTTGTTGCAGATGGACGAGCTCATCACCCCGTACCTTATTAGTGTGCTCCGAAAAGCCAAGACCACAAGGCTCAAGGTGCGTCCTCGGATCATGATACGCTCACCATTGACCTGCGAGACGACGAACGGCGTCTGCCAGCGTTGCTACGGTTATGACATGAGCAATCATCAACCGGTCAAACTGGGCACAGCAGTAGGGGTTATCGCGGCTGAATCGGTAGGCGAGCCAGGAACACAGCTAACAATGCGCACCTTCCACACCGGGGGGGTAGCAGGTGAGGATATAACCCAAGGGCTTCCCCGGGCAGAGGAGCTGTTTGAAACGAGAAAAACGATAAAGGGCATCCAGGCAGGGATTTCTCCACTAGATGGGCATATTACCGCTGTCACTCCAACCCCGGAAGGTCAGGAATTAGTGGAGCTTATCAGTGCACCACGGACGGTGAAGGTTCCATCCGTACTTGTTCGGGTGGAGGCAAGCGAAGAAGAGGTGCCTGTAGCCAAACTGATCGACGCCAAGAGCCCCTGCTCCGGCGAGGTTTATCTTCTGGGGGGTGAATCACCCCAGGAGATGTTGGTCATCGATACCTCGGCCGGTGATCAGGCCTATTCGCTTCCTGCAGAGGCCGTTCCTATTGTAGAGGATGGGGATCGAGTAAATGCCGGGCAAGCCTTAACGAAGCGATTCAA
>JAYEMK010000054.1:7486-27567 GCA_034718095.1 Candidatus Bipolaricaulota bacterium
CCCAGGAGATGTTGGTCATCGATACCTCGGCCGGTGATCAGGCCTATTCGCTTCCTGCAGAGGCCGTTCCTATTGTAGAGGATGGGGATCGAGTAAATGCCGGGCAAGCCTTAACGAAGCGATTCAATCTGGGGGCGGTGGTATCGGATATCGATGGGGTACTTTCCCTGGTCGATGAGAAGGAGCGAGTATTCCAGGTAGAAGGCAGAGATGGGACGATTCACAAATATAACATCCCATATGGGGCACGGATGATGGTCAAGCCCGGAACCAAGGTCAAAGAGGGTGATCGCCTCACTTCACGTTCGACACCGATATTCATCGCGGCTGCCGGGGAAGGAGAGGTCATTTTGCTCCCTGGCTACATTATCGTGTATAACCCCGCGGGGCGTGCCGTCCGCTTTCCGCTCACCTCCGATATCTCTCCAACCAAACGGGGGGGCGAAAAGGTGCGTGAGGGCACATTGTTGGTGGGGCTTGAGGTCCCGCATAAGGGAAGCGTGGTGGTGGATGGGCTGGAGAAGAATAACGGGGTCACCACCATTGAATTACGGCAGAAAAGTGTGGTAGAGGTGGACCAGTTTAGAATCGCCCGCGTTGGGGACAAGGTACGTGAGGGCGATCTGTTAACCAAGGGGGCCGTTTCTCCTCATACACTACTGGAGACTGCTGGGGTATCAAGGGTGAGGGATTATCTGCTGACCGAGATCCATAAGGTGTATAAGGGGCAGGGGGTTGATATAAACGATAAACATCTTGAGATCATAATCCGCCAGATCCTAAACAATGTACGCATTATTGATCACGGAGATTCAGACTTCGTGGTAAACGATCTGGTGACCTTGGAAGAGTTTAACAATCAGGTACGCGAGTCCTACGCCTGGAACTCGCGCGCGGAGCAGTTGCGCCGTGCCGTAATCGGAGAAGAGATCGCAGCTGATGTTGTGGCGGGGGGAAGGTTGATTGCCAAAAGCGGCGATGAGGTGACCGATACAGTGCTGAGGCAGGCGCGCGACGCTGGGGTGGGCTCGATTCAGGTGAAACACGGGGCGGAATTGGTTGAGGTTCCCCTCATCGATAAACGCCTGCCCACGGGTGAGCGTGAACTGTTACGAATCTCCAAGGCCGCGTTGCAGACCAAGGGCTGGCTATCTGCCGCCTCGTTTCAGCGTACGACCAGAGTCCTGTCTGAGGCAGCCCTGCGCGGCGCGGTGGATGAACTATACGGACTGAAACCAAATATCATTATTGGGAAACGGATACCCACTGGGACAGGATTTAGGCCCCCGGACTTGGAGGAGAACGCCGAGAAAACCGAGGAAAAAACAGGGAGGCTACTCACGGAGAGAGGTTGACAGGACCTGTAGGGCAATCTATAATCTGCTCCATTGTAGAGGTGGAAATATGCCGACTATCAATCAATTGATCAGGACAGGACGGAGACACAAGGTTAAAAAAAGTAAGTCAAGGGCGCTCGAATCCTGTCCACAGCGACGCGGGGTCTGTACACGTGTCTATACCCGTACCCCGAAGAAGCCGAATTCTGCTTTACGTAAGGTGGCCAGAGTACGGTTGAGCAATGGAAAGGAGGTTACCTCCTACATTGGGGGTGAGGGTCACAATCTTCAAGAACACTCGATGGTCCTGGTACGGGGCGGACGAGTGAAGGATTTGCCGGGGGTCCGATACCACATTGTTCGGGGAACGCTGGATACCGAAGGGGTCGAAGGACGTCGGCAGGGTCGTTCGAAGTACGGGGCCAAACGCTCCGCTTAAGGGGAGAGATAGATGCAGATACCTGGGCGTGATGTAAAACCTGACATTAAATACAACAGCAAGCTTGTAGCAAAGATGACTAATTACCTGATGCAAGACGGGAAGAAGACAGTAGCGGAGCGCGTCGTATACAACGCCCTGGAGCAAGTGGGAAAAAGCAACGATAAAACTTCTCTTGATGTACTAAATGAGGCTGTTACGAATTGTACCCCGATGCTCGAGGTGCGTACCCGTCGTGTAGGCGGTGCGAACTATCAGGTTCCGTATGAGGTTCCCAAAGACCGTGGTCTTGCCTTGGCGCTTCGTTGGATTCTGGAGGGCGCACGTGGGCGTGGGGAGCGTACCATGGCCGAGCGGCTCGCTGCTGAACTTATGGATGCAGCCAACAAAGAGGGGAAGGCCTTCGCGAAGCGTATTGAGGCTCACCGCATGGCGCAGGCCAACAGGGCCTTCGCCCACTACCGCTGGTAATAGCCCCCGATAGCCTCTTCTCGTTTAGTCACTTTTCTGCTGAATCTTAGGGAGGATGTTTATGTCCATCACCGGTGAGATAGAGATGAGCCGGGTGCGAAACCTTGGCATTATGGCGCATATCGATGCAGGTAAGACCACCACCACGGAACGAATCCTCTATTATTCCGGGCGGACTCACAGGATGGGCGAGGTCCACGACGGGGATACGGAGATGGACTGGATGAGCCAGGAGCGGGAGCGGGGGATTACCATCACCTCCGCGGCGACAACGTGCAACTGGTGCGGCCACCGGATCAATATCATCGACACGCCCGGACACGTTGATTTCACCGCCGAAGTGGAGCGCTCGTTACGGATCCTCGATGGCGGGCTTGTCATCTTCTCCGGGGTGGAGATGGTGGAGTCACAGTCCGAGGCGGTATGGAGGCAGGCCGACCGGTATCACATTCCGCGGATCGTGCTGGTCAACAAGCTGGATAGAGGGGAATCGAGTTTCAGGGGCACGATCGATATGATCGAAGGTAGGCTGAATACAGCTGCTGTTCCACTGCAGCTTCCCTATCGTGATGAGGATCGACGTCTTGTAGGAATGGTGGATCTTTTAACCCAACGCCTAATCGTCTGGGATCAGACCGAGAAAGGACGCAGCTATAAATTCCGTCCTGTCCCCTCCTCCATGCGCGCGGAGGTTGAAGGCTACCGCGATCGGGCCCTGGAACGGGTGGCAGAGTTCGATGAGCGGGTGCTGGAGGCCTACTTGGAGGGCATGGAAATAGATCCGGCTGCATTTCACCACGGTTTGCGACGCGGTTGTATCGAAAACGCATTGGTGCCTGTTTTCGGTGGGGCTGCGCTCCAAAATCAAGGTATCCAGCCAGTGCTTGATGCGACCATTCGTTACCTGCCCTCCCCATTGGACACCCCCCCGGTGCGTGGGGAAGGCACGGATGAGGTTCGTCAACCGACCCTGGATGCCCCCTTCTCCGCCCTGGCATTCAAGGTAGTGAGTGATCGATATGCAGGCCGACTGGTATTTTTGCGTGTCTATTCAGGGATGGTTGGCCAAGGGGACACCGTTCTCAATTCCTCAACAGGGAAGAGGCTTCGCCTGTCAAGGATATTCCTCATGCATGCCGATCAACGCACTCAGCTCGATTCCACCCACGCCGGTGACATCGTTGCGGTCGTAGGAACGAGGGAGATCTCCACCGGTGACACTCTCTGTGACCCTGCGGCACCAATTTTGCTGGAGAAGATCAAATTTCCAGAGCCGGTGGTCTCTGTTTCGGTGGAACCTCGTACAGAGGCTGAGGAGGAAGCGCTGTTGGATGGGTTGGCGAAACTGGCCCATGAGGACCCCACCTTTCATGTGCGTACAGACAGGACAACGAATCAGACGATCATCTCAGGAATGGGGGAACTGCATCTCGAGGTGCTGGTTAAAAAACTGAACCAGGAACATGGGGTGTCGGCAATTGTTGGACAGCCCCGGGTGGCCTATCGGGAGACCCTGTGCGCCCCCATCGAGGTCGAGGAGCGGTTCGTCAGACAGACGGGTGGGCAAGGGCAATACGGGCATGTGATCCTCCACTTTACCCCACTTAAACGGGGGGAGGGTCTTCGGTTCACAGATGCGATCAAGCATGATGATATTCCAAAGGAGTATCGCTCAGCGGTAGAGCAAGGTATTCGGGAGACGTTGACAAATGGCCCCCTTGCCGGTTATCCTATGGTTGATATTGGGGCTGCCCTAATCGGTGGCTCTTATCACCCACTGGATTCGTCGGAGTTAGCCTTTCGTTCTGCAACGGCTGCTGCGCTTCATAAGGCTTACATGGAGGGGTGTTTTAGCCTACTTGAGCCGATCATGGAGGGAGAGGTAACTACCCCGGCAGAATACCTGGGAGAGGTAATGGAGGATCTATCGCGTAGGCGCGGGGAGATCCAGGAGCTCCAAACGCGAGGGATGGTGCAGAATATTTTCGTCGCTATCCCGTTGGCTGAAACGTTCGGTTACGCCACGCGGCTGCGTTCCTTGACCCAGGGACGAGCAACATACACGTTACGGGTGACAGGTTATGCCGTGGTTCCAGGGGAGCTCGAAGGGGAGATTGTCAGGAGTCGAGGTTACTAGCAATGGCAAGAGAGAAGATCAGAATTAAGTTACGAGGCTATGACCATGAACTGGTTGACAGTTCGGTCAGGAAGATTGTGCAGGCGGCACAGGAGAGCCGGGCTAAGATCGTAGGACCCGTTCCGCTCCCGACGCGAAAACGGATTTATACTGTCCTCCGCTCTCCACATGTCAACAAGAAGTCGATGGAACAATTCGAGCGGCGGATTCATACACGGTTGCTCGACATTAAAGAGCCGACTTCGGAAACGATAAATGCATTGATGGATATTGTACTTCCCACCGGGATTGACATCGAGATTAAGCTGTAGGGACAATGGAGGAGGAGAATGGCCCTGGGACTTTTGTCACGGAAGATCGGTATGACGCAGGTGTTCGTAGGTGACCGCGCCGTCGGAGCGACGGTCATCGAGGCACAGCCATCCATGGTGACGCGGATAAAGACTGAGGAAAGGGACGGATATGACGCCCTTCAGCTTGGCTACCGCGCAGTGGAACCTGCAGTGCTGACTCGACCCCTCGGTGGAGAGTATGCGGCGACTGGACTTGCGCCACATCGCTACCTGTTCGAGGTGAGGGTGGATGACCCTACCAACTACAAGGTAGGAGACAAGGTAGGTGTGGATATCTTCTCCGAGGGAGAGAAGATCGACGTGATGGGGACCTCGCGTGGGCTTGGTTTTCAAGGGGTGATGAAACGCTGGAATTTCTCAGGAGGCCCGAAAACGCACGGGGCACGGTTCAACCGACGCCCTGGGTCCGTGGGAAATTGTGTGGAGCCTGGGCGAGTAATCAAGGGAAAGAAGCTCCCAGGACAGACCGGGGGTCGCCGCGTGACGATAAAAAGACTTAAGGTGCTTCGTGTGGATACAGAGAAGAATATTTTACTGGTGAAGGGGGCAACCCCGGGCCCGCGGGGGAACATATTGAAACTTGGAAAGGGCAATGGTTGAGGCAAAATTATTTACCTTAGATGATAACCTCGAGCCTGAGGGGATGGAACTCGCCGCAGGGATCTTCGAGGCGCCGATTAACCCCGATCTTCTCTACCGGGCAGTCCGCGCCCAGCTGTTGAGAAAAAGGCAGGGGACAAGCTCGACCAAGACACGAGCTGAGCGGCGAGGAGGTGGCCGGAAGCCCTGGAGACAAAAAGGGACCGGTCGCGCCAGGGCTGGATCGCGTCGTTCTCCATTGTGGGTTGGGGGTGGGGTCGTATTTGGGCCCAGGCCGCGCACATATAATGTGCGGCTGACGAAGAAGATGCGTCGAGGGGCACTGGCCTCTGCCCTCTCGGCCAGGGCAGCGGAGGGAAAGATTGTCCTGCTGGATCGTATGGAGTTTCAGGAACCGAAGACTAAAACGGCCCGCTCGCTCCTTGAACGATTGGGGTTAGATGGTTCTACCCTCGTGGTGGTTGGGGACGGTGAATATAATCGTCCGGTCAAAAAATCTTTCTCCAACCTGGTTGCGGTGCGTTGTTTAACTGGCTATGGATTGAATGTGTATGATGTTCTGCGCTATGAGAATCTGGTGTTGACCCTCTCGGCACTCGAGGAATTGAAGGAGAGGTTTTAGACATGGGTAAGTCAGGTTTTGCCGAGGATATAATTATCACCCCACTTCTCACGGAGAAGAGCTGGGGGGATATGGAGGAGAACAAATACACATTCCGGGTAGCTGTGGATGCCAACAAGGTTGAAATCCGACGAGCGGTGGAAGAATTATTCAAGGTACGAGTTAGGAAGGTATGGACGGCTAACAGGAAAGGTAAGCCCAAGCGCGAACGGATGAATCAGTTGCATGGTCGAACCCCACGTTGGCGCAAGGCCATTGTGAGGTTGGCCCCTGGTGATCACATCGACATTGTAGGAGGCTAATAAGTATGTCCTTGAAGACATTTAAACCGACTTCCCCAGGACGGCGTCATGCCGACCTTCCGGATTATGGAGGGCTGTCTTCCATTCCGCCGGAAAAGGGGCTCCTCCGTTCGATTCACAAGAAAGGTGGGCGCAACAATCAGGGAAAGACCACTGTCCGTTGGCGCGGCGGTGGGCATAAGCGTCGCTACCGGGAGATCGATTTTGTCCGCGACAAGGATGGGATTCCCGCCCGGGTGATGGCTCGTGAGTATGATCCAAATCGTTCAGCGTGGATCACCCGGCTTTACTACGCCGACGGGGAAAAACGCTATATCCTCGCGCCCGTATCCCTTGCCGTAGGGGCTTGGGTAGAGGCAGGGGAGAGGGCAGAGGTACAGGTAGGTAATGCAATGCCGTTGCGGCGGATCCCCTTGGGAACGGGGATTCATAATCTGGAATTGCGCCCTGGTGGGGGAGGAAAGATCGCTCGTTCAGCCGGCACGGCAGCGAAGCTGCTCGGGAAAGAGGGCGAGCGGGTGCATGTGCGCATGCCCTCCGGTGAGGTCAGGATTTTTGCCGCGGAGTGCCGTGCCACCATCGGGGCCGTCTCCAATCCGGATCATAAGAATATCAAACATGGTAAAGCAGGAAGGATACGGCATTTGGGTCGCAAGCCCCACGTGCGTGGGGTGGCGATGAATCCAGTCGATCATCCACATGGGGGAGGAGAGGGCCGCGCCCACGTCGGGCGCCCTCAGGTATCGCCGACCGGCAAATTGGCTAAAGGCGGTCGAACCCGGAAATTGCGTAAGAAGAACAGCGTCAATATCGTGCGCCGGGCCAGCAAGGGAAAAAGGAGCAGGTGAGGAGGAGCAATGCCAAGATCGACGAAAAAAGGTCCATATGTGCATGAGAGCCTTCTCAAAAAGGTACATCGGGCCAAACGAGGTGAACAAAACGAGATCAAGACATGGTCGCGTGCCTCTATGGTTACCCCAGAGATGGTGGGGTTGACGATTAAGGTGCATAACGGCAAGGTGCATGTCCCCGTCTATATCGTGGAAAATATGGTCGGGCACAAGCTGGGGGAGTTTGCCCCCACTCGGGTCTTCCGTACCCACGGTGGTATGAAGAAGAAAAAGGCCCCAGGATTGACCTGAATGGAGTGGATGGACATGGAAGCACGTGCTACCACCAGATTCATACGGCTCTCTCCCCGGAAGGGGCGGGTTGTGGTCGATGCCATTCGTGGCAAGAGCGTGGATGAGGCATTGCGCATACTTACCTTTTCCAGTAAAAAAGCGGCAACGCCGATTCGTAAGACGTTGGAGTCAGCGATTGCCAACGCGGAGAACAACTATAACGTCAATGTTGATGAACTATATGTGTGTCGTGCAGTTGTCGATATGGGGCGCTCGCTTCGCCGGCTGAAGCCCCGTGCCTTCGGCAGGGCTGACATAATTCGGCATCCTTTGAGCCACATTACAATTGTCCTAAGCGATACAAGGGGTGAATAATGGGACAGAAGATACATCCTATTGGGTTCAGGGTGGGGGTAAATCGTAAGTGGATCTCCAATTGGTATGATCCCAAACTTGCCCCACTTTACATTGCTGAGGACAAGCGGATCCGGGATCTTATAGACGCCAGATACCGCAGGGCAGGGGTCACCGAGGTGAACATAGAGCGCCCAAAAGAGGATCGCGTTTCTATTGTCATCCGTTCAGCCAGACCAGGGATAATTATTGGTCGAGGTGGGAGTGAAATTCAAAAGCTGCAGACAGAACTGGAGCAGCTCACCGGAAAGAATATCAAGGTGACCATAAAGGAAGTGGAGAGACCTGATCTGGAGGCGACTCTGGTAGCACAAGAGGTGGCAATGCAGATAGAGCGGCGCACTTCTCCCAATCGAGCGATGAAGGAGATCATCCGTCGAGTGATGGATGCAGGTGCAAAAGGGGTAAAGATAAGAGTAAGCGGTCGGCTTGGGGGTGGGGATATTGCACGCTCTGCCAGTATGAAGCAAGGGCGGGTTCCATTGCAGACGATTCGGGCTGATATAGACTATGGTTTCGTCGAAGCGCGAACCAAATATGGCAATATTGGCGTGAAGGCATGGGTCTTTCGTGAGGAATCTCGGCCCAGGGACGAGCTTAAAACGATGAGGTGAGCCAAAATGGCGCTCTTGTTTCCCAAAAGAACCAAGTATCGGAAGATGCAGCGTGGTCGGATGAAAGGTAAGGCCATCCGGGGAAGTCAGATAGCGTTTGGTGAGTACGGGATTCAAGCCCTTGTCCCCGCCTGGATCACCGGAAGACAGATCGAGGCCTGTCGAACGACGATAACCAGGGCAACCCATCGGGATTCGAGGCTGTGGATCCGCATCTTCCCGGATAAACCGATCACCAAACATCCTGCAGAGGCAAGGATGGGAAAGGGAAAAGGCCCGGTGGATCACTGGGTCGCAGTGGTGAAACCTGGGCGCATACTATTTGAAATTGCTGGGGTTGACGATGAAAGGGCAAAGCGAATTTGGGAACTTGTCAACTATAAGCTTCCCATCCCTACGCGGATGAAGCGCAAAGTTGCCCTTGGAGGGGAGCGGTGAAGGCGGACGAATTGCGTGAAATGACGATGGAGGAACTACAGCAGAAAGGGCAGGAGCTCAAGAGAAAGCTGTTCAACCTCCGTTTTCAGCGGGCAACAGGAGAATTGGACAACACGGCCGAGCTCAGGAAGACCCGTCGGGACATCGCACGGCTGATGACAGTGTTGGGTGAACATGGACGGGGGGCAGGAGGATGAAGAAGACGAAGACGGGAATAGTGGTGAGTGACCGGATGGAGAAGACCATTGTCGTATCGGTGGGGGAGCGTCGCCTCCACCCTCGTTATCGAAAATATATAAACCGGCATTCCAGGTTCTACGCTCACGATGAGACCGGCAGGGCGGCCCTGGGTGATCTGGTAAAAATTGAGGAATCCCGCCCCTTAAGTCGCAAAAAGCGTTGGCGGCTGGTTGAAGTGTTGAGGGAGGGAGAGATAAAGTCATGATTCAAATGCAAACCTTGCTTAGGGTTGCGGATAACTCTGGTGCCAAACAGGTGCGATGTATAAATGTGCTTGGGCCATCACACCGACGGCGAGGAGAGATCGGTGATATGGTTGTGGGATCCGTGCGCAAGAGGCTCCCGACGAGCGAGGTGGAGAAAGGGCAAATCGTAAAAGGGGTCATAGTGCGAACCCGCAGCCCTTATCGTCGCAAGGATGGTTCATATATCCGATTTGATGATAATGCTATCGTTCTCATCAATGAACTAGGGGAACCAGTGGGCACCCGTGTATTCGGGCCGGTGACCAGGGAACTACGTGAGAAGAAGTTGCTGCGCGTTCTCTCTCTGGCCCCTGAGGTCCTTTAAGGGGGTGGGTGATGAGAAAGTTGCGCAAGGGAGATAGGGTCAAGGTTACCGCAGGCAAGGATCGTGGAAAAGTGGGGAAGGTGCTGACCGTTTACCCGAACAGAGACCGGGTTATCGTGGAGAATGTGAACATGATTACCAAACACCAGCGGCCAACCCAGAAGATGCGTGAGCCAGGAATTATTAGGCGTGAAGGGACGATTGACATCTCTAATGTCATGGTAATCTGCCCCGAGTGTGGAATACCAACCAGGGTTGAGCATGTGGTTGTAAACGGTGAGCGGATGCGCCGTTGCAAACAATGTGGGGAGATATTCAGATGATGCTTCGCGAGAGGTTTGGGGCTGAAATTGTCCCGCAACTATTGAGGGAACTGGAACTGAAAAGTGTGATGCAGGTTCCGAGGCTGGAAAAGGTCGTTGTCAATATGGGAGTGGCGGATAAAGATAATCCCAAGGTGCTGGATGGGGCGATGAAAAATCTGGAAAAGATTACGGGACAGCGACCGATTGTAACCAAAGCACGTGCCTCGATCGCTGACTTTCACCTCACCAAGGGTGATCCGATTGGTTGCAAGGTAACCCTGCGGCGTGAGCGGGCCTACGAATTTTTGAACAGGTTGTTCAACGCAGTCCTGCCTGGAATCCGTGACTTCCGCGGGCTGTCTGCGGCAGCGTTCGACGGGCGTGGAAACTATTCGCTCGGGTTGAGTGAGCAGTTGGCATTTCCCGAGATCTCCTACGGCGAGATCAACACGATTCAAGGGATGGATATAACGATTGTCACAACAGCGGAGACCGATAAAGAAGGATATGCCTTATTGAAAGGATTAGGGCTTCCTTTCAGGGATTAAGGGGGAATAATGGCAAGAAAGGCACTGGTGGAAAAGAACAAGAAGGAGCCGAAATACGCGGTAAGGTCCTACAACCGTTGTAGCCTATGCGGGCGGGTCCATGGATATATGCGGGATTTCGGGATTTGTCGCCTCTGTTTTCGTAAGCTTGCCCACAAAGGGGAGATCCCTGGAGTGAAAAAGGCGAGTTGGTAGGGAGGCTGACATGACGATAGAGCATCCTGTTGCCGATATGTTGACCCGTATCCGCAATGCAAGCAGACGATTCCATGCCGAGGTCTCAATGCCTAATTCAAGGGTTAGGGAGGCAATTGCCGGCATTCTAAAGGGAGAAGGGTATATAGAGAACTATGAGGTTCTCGCCGCTGAGCCCCAACCTCTTTTGCGTTTGCGACTGAAGTATTGGGGGGAGCGCGGTGATGCTCAGGCGGCGATCAGCGGGATCAGGCTGGTGAGCAAACCAAGCCGTCGGGTGTACGCAGGCAAGGATGAGATACCACAGACATTGGCAGGTCTAGGAATCAGCATAGTCTCCACTTCGCGAGGGATCATGTCCGGGGGAAAAGCGCGAGAGCAACGGATAGGCGGCGAGGTCCTTTGTGAGGTGTGGTGAGGTGATTCGCAATGTCTAAGGTTGGAAGGGTCCCGGTAACGATCCCCGACGGGGTAAACGTCAAACTGCATGGGGCAACGGTGGTCGTGGAAGGGGAATATGGTAGACTAAGTCAGTCCTATCGAGCGGATATGATCGAGATCACCGTCCTCGACGGAAAGATTACCTTAAAGCGCAAAGGCAATGGTAAGCAATACCGTGCATATCACGGTCTGTATCGCAGCCTCATCGCAAATATGGTCCAAGGGGTCTCTAAACGCTGGGAGCGGGCATTGGTGATAAAAGGGCTCGGTTACCGGGCTCGGTTACAGGGGGACAAGCTTATACTCGACCTGGGCTACTCACAGCCGGTGGAGTACCCACTGCCTGCGGAGGTTGAGGCTGAGGTGCCAGCACCAGGGGAGATCATCATCCGGGGTGCGGATAAGCAGGCCGTTGGACAGATTACAGCAGAGATCCGTTCCCTACGTAAACCTGAGCCCTACAAAGGAAAGGGGATTAGATACAAGGATGAGGAAGTATCGCGCAAGGCAGGAAAGCTTGGCAGTGGATTGTCCACGACGGGCTAGGGGGAATAACTGACATGGCAAGAGTGGATAGGAAGGCCGAGCGGGGCAAGCGTCATCGCCGTGTCCGTAAGAAGGTCTCTGGGACAAGCGAGCACCCTCGACTGTGTGTGACAAAGAGCCTTCGTCACCTATACGTTCAGGTAATCGACGACACAAACGGGAGAACACTGGCAGCGGCGTCAACCCTGGATCCGGGGTTGCGGGGAGCGGTTAATGGCTGCAACATCGCCTCGGCGAAGCTGGTAGGGAGACTTGTAGCCGATAGGGCCGCTGAGAAAGGGATCGATACGGTGATTTTCGACCGGGGAGGATATGCCTATCACGGGGTGGTTTCCGCCTTGGCCGAGGCATGTCGTGAAGGAGGATTGAGGTTTTGATCACCAAAGACGAATTTGAGAACGAGATTATCGACATAAGAAGGGTGAGTAAGGTCACCAAGGGTGGTCGAAATCTGAAGTTCCGTGTGACGATAGTGGTTGGAGATCGCAACGGCCGGGTTGGGATTGGTGCGGGAAATACCACCGAGATCCCCCGCGCTATCCAGCAGGCGATCCGGGACGCCAAGAAGAACATGATCGATGTCCGCATGAATGGTGGGACTATCCCCCACAAGGTGTTTGGGAAGTTTAAGGCTGGTCGGGTAATGTTGAAACCAGCGTATCCGGGAACTGGGGTCATCGCCGGGTTGACCGTGGGGGCAATCTGCCGACTGGCTGGAATCAGGGATATCCTGACAAAATCTTTTGGGACTAACAATCCGTTGACGCTGTCCCGTGCTACGGTAAACGGTCTGGCGATGCTTCGCGATCGTAGACAGCTAGAGGAACTGCGGGCGAGTAAGGCACTTAAGGAAGGTGAGGTTGAGGATGAGGCTTGAGGATCTGCATCCAACCAAGGGCAGCATTCACCGAAAGAAGAGGATCGCACGTGGTTATGGATCTGGGCGTGGGGGGCATGCGAGCGGGCGTGGAACAAAAGGCCAAAACTCGCGCTCCGGTGGTGGGACCCGGATTGGATATGAGGGGGGGCAGACCCCGGTATGGATGCGTTTTCCCAAACGAGGATTCCGTAACTATACGCGCGTTGAGTATTCTTGCGTCAACCTGGATACCCTGGAGGAAAGGTTTCCTGCGGAGGCTGAGGTATCACTTGATATACTTCGCAAGAAACGGCTGATAAAGGGTAAGACCAGGCGATTGAAGGTCCTTGGTCGCGGGGAGTTGACCAAGCCACTTCGGGTCAAGGCGCATCGCTTTACCGGTCCAGCAAGGGAGAAGATCGAGCAGGTCGGTGGCAGGGCCGAGGTGGTAGAGTAATGTGGGAGAAGTTCACTCGCCTATTCAAGATTCCCGAGCTCCGCGAGAGAATTCTGTTTACCCTTGGGGCGATCATCGTCTTTCGCCTGGGGACACATATATCCGTTCCGGGGGTGGAAGCGGAGGCATTGCGTAACTTCTTCGCCACACAGAGTGGAGGGATCTTTGGCTTTTTGAACATGTTTACTGGAGGAGCGCTACAACGTTTCTCTTTGTTCGCCCTTGGGGTTACACCCTACATCAATTCGTCGATTATATTCAGTTTGCTGACCGCGGTTGTCCCCAAGCTGAAAGAGCTGCAGCGTCAGGGGCGTGAGGGGCGACGAAAGATAACCACCTATACCCGTTGGACGACCCTGGGATTGGCCGCGATTCAAGCGACGGCGATGAGTATGTTGATGGTCAACCAGGGCCTTGCCAAGGGTGGGGGTTGGTTCTTTATCTCCTCGATTATCTCTCTGACCACAGGGACGGTCTTTTTGATGTGGCTTGGGGAACGGATCACCGAGAATGGGATCGGGAATGGGATCAGCATGATAATTATGATCGGTATTTTATCACGGTTTCCCTCCTCTATTCAGCGGACATATATTGAGATTAGTGCTGGAACAGTGAGCCCGTTCTGGGGATTGGGATACATCGTTCTTATTGTTGCTGTTATCGCTGGGGTGATCATGGTTCAGCAGGGTCAGCGGAAGATCGTCATCCAGTACGCCAAGCGGACGACAGGTCGCCGCATCTACGGTGGGCACAGCTCTCATCTCCCGATTCGGGTTAACCAGGGCGGGGTGATCCCGATTATCTTCGCCTCTGCCCTGCTTACAATACCTGTGACCGTCACTCAATGGATTCCTTCCCTGGGATGGCTTGGGGTGTACGTGCGAAACGGGAGCATCCCTTATATGATAGCCTATGTTTTATTGATATTCTTTTTCACCTATTTCTACAGTTCTATCGTATTTGACCCCAATGATGTGGCCAGTAACGTGCGTGAGTCGGGTGGATTCATCCCTGGGGTACGCCCTGGGAAGCCGACTGCCGCGTATATCTCCAATGTCCTGAACCGGATCCTCCTGATTGGGGCACTGTTTTTAGCAGCGATCGCGTTGTTGCCTTATCTGTTTACCGGGGTAAGTGGGATTCAAGGGATGTTGATCGGAGGCACAGCACTCCTAATCGTGGTTGGGGTAGGGATGGATACGATAATGCAGATCGAGGCCCATCTTGTCATGCGCCACTACGAAGGCCTGGCCAAGGCAGGTGGGTTGTTGGGAAGAAGGCGTTGATGCGTAGCTTGAGGATCGTTCTGCTCGGCCCCCCAGGATCGGGTAAGGGTACACAGGCAAGGTTAATCGCCTCCAAACAGGGGCTTTCTCATCTATCCACTGGAGATATCCTACGTGATGAGGTGAAAAAAGGGAGCAAACTGGGGGGGGAGGCCGAAGGATACATGAACCAGGGGGCACTGGTCCCTGATGAGCTCATAATCGAGATGATCCGTGGACGGATCGCGGGCCTTGATGGATTTATTCTTGATGGTTTTCCGCGTACGCTGTCCCAGGCTGAGGCACTTGCTGAAATCACCCAGCTTCAGCTTGTGATAAACATCGTCCTCCCGCGTGCCGAGGTGATCAAACGCCTTACCGCACGCCGGGTTTGCCGGAATTGTGGGAGGATCTATAACATACTCTTCGATCCACCTGAGGATCCAACCCGCTGTCCCGCCTGTGGAGGCGAGTTGTTCCAACGGGATGATGATCGGGCTGAGGTGATCGAGAACCGTTATGATGTCTACAAGAAGGAGACCGCGGTATTGATCGATTTTTATCGTGACCGTGGGCTGCTTCAGCAGGTGGATGGGCGACAGTCTGTCTCCGATGCAAATGCTGAGATTACCGCCCTTATTGAACGATGATCGCACTGAAGACAGCCCCCCAGATAGCGGTAATGCGGGAGAACGGTGCCCTCCTCGCTTCGGTGTTGCAGGGATTATGTAATGAGGCGTCCCCCGGGCAAAGCACAGGCGAGCTTGATCGGATGGCGGAGGAATTGATACGTAAAGCAGGTGCCGAACCGGCATTTAAGGGCTATCAAGGCTTTCCAGGAACCATTTGCTCCTCAATCAACAGGGAGGTTGTGCACGGGATACCATCGTTCGACAGACGGTTGGACGAGGGGGATATCCTCTCGATAGATATCGGGCTTCACCGTAACGGGATGTATATGGACATGGCCACCACGGTGCCAATTGGTGAGGTTAACGCCATAGCCCGCCGGCTGATTGAGGTTACTGAGGAGGCCTTGTGGCGAGGAATCGAACAGGTTAAAATAGGTAGACGCGTATCCGATATATCGCATGCGATCGGGGCCTATGTGGAGGCTGCCGGCATGTACGTGGTACAGCAATATGTCGGACATGGTATAGGGAAACAGCTACATGAGGATCCGCAGATTCCGAATTACGGGTCCCCCGGTCAGGGGGCTCGGCTTCGTGAGGGAATGGTTTTTGCCATCGAACCAATGGTCAAGCTGGATCCGGAACTGGTTGAGGTCCTGGATGATGGTTGGACCGTGGTGACAGCAAACGGCGGACTCGCCGCCCATTTTGAGCATACGGTAGTAATAACGGATACCGGTGTGGAGATTCTTTCACTGGGAGGTGAAAAAAGACGTAGTGGCTAAACCGGAGAAGAGCTTGCAAAAGCGATCACAGGTGATTCGTCAACGTGGGGAGGTTATTGAGACGCTCCCCAACTCTATATTTCGAGTACAGCTCGACAATGGACATCTTGCACTCTGCCATATTTCGGGAAAGATGCGGAAGCACTATATCCGTATTTTGGCAGGAGATCGGGTGACGGTGGAGTTCTCCCCCTACGACCTGAGCAAAGGGAGGATTGTATACCGGGGATGATTGGTCACGGCGTCGAATAGTATGAAGGTACGAAGTTCAGTTAAGAAGATATGTCCAAAGTGCAAGGTTATTCGCCGGCGTGGCCGGTTAATGGTGATTTGCCCTAATCCAAAACATAAACAGAGACAGGGCTAGGGGGGGAGATGGCACGGATAGCCGGAATTAATTTACCAAGCGACAGACCGATCAAGATCGGGCTTACTAGCATTTATGGTATCGGTCGGGCGCGCGCAGAGAAGATCGCCGAAGAGGCTGGCGTCTCGCCGGACACACGGGTAAAAGAACTTACCGAAAAAGAGGTGTCCGATTTAAGACGAGAGGTGGAGCAATTCATGGTTGAGGGTGATCTGCGCCGGCGAATACACGCAAACATACAGAGATTGAAGGACATAAACGCCTACCGCGGGATACGACATAAACGGCGGCTTCCTGTCCGTGGGCAAAAGACGCGGTCGAATGCACGCACCTGGAAAGGGCAGCGGCCGGCCAAGGCGGGTAAGAGGTAGGCATGGCAAAGAACATTAAACTTGAGAGGGCACGTGTGCACGTCCATGCGAGTTTTAATAATACGATAATAACACTGACCGACACTGCCGGGGACCCTTTAACGTGGAAAACCCCGGGGACGGTGGGATATAAGGGGTCGAGAAAAGGGACCCCATATGCTGCTCAGATCGCGGCAGAGGCACTGGTGCGCGAGATGAAGGAGTATGGAATTCGTTCAGTTTTGGTAACCGTAAAGGGGACTGGATCGGGTAGGCAGTCCGTGGTTCAGACGATTAAAGGATCCGGTATCCGGGTTGATGAGGTTAGAAACGTCACACCGGTCTCCCATAGTAAGAGTAAGAAGAAGAAAAGGGGACGATAATGGGGAGGTATACCGGGCCCAAGTGCCGGCAATGCCGTAGAGAAGGGGAAAAGCTATATTTAAAGGGTGAGCGCTGTTTTAGCGATAGCTGCCCCCTGTCCAATAAGAGTTATCCACCGGGGGAACGGGGAAGCGGGCGTCGTCGCCGTCCGAGTCAGTACCAGATTCACCTGCGGGAAAAACAGAAGGCGCGTAGGATCTATGGGGTGGGTGAGCGGCAGTTCCGGCGGTACGTAGAAGAGGCAAAAGGGAAAAAGGGGATCACCGGCGATGTGCTGTTGACCAGCCTGGAAAGTCGGCTGGACAATTTGGTATACCGGGCTGGATTTGCCTCATCACGTGCCCAGGCGAGGCAATTGGTCGCTCACGGCCATTTCGCTGTCAACGGCAGGGCCGTGAATATCCCTTCTTTCATGGCGAAAGAGGGAGACCTTGTCTCCGTGAAAGAGGGACGGCGAGATCGAGTGAGAGACATCCTGGAGGCGAATAAGGAACGCGAGATTCCCAGTTGGTTCGAGCGGGACCAGGAAAAGATGGCCTTCCAGCTCATCTCTTCGCCCAACCTGGAGGAGACGGGGCATACCGTAGCCGCCAACTTAATTGTAGAGTATTACTCCCGCTAGGAGGTAATTTATGGAGGAGTTGGTGTTTCCTCAGGAGATTAAGATCGATGAACTCAGTGATACATATGGCAGGATCATACTTGAACCACTAGAACGCGGATTTGCGACCACTTTGGGAAACAGCCTGCGCAGGGTTCTCCACGCAGCCATCCCAGGTGCTGCAGTGGTGCGGGTTCGTTTCGAGGGCAAATATCATGAGTATGATACGATTGAAGGGGTCAAGGAAGATGTTCTGGAGATAATCTTGAACATAAAGGATCTCTCTCTGCGTCTCCACGGCGATGGAATGGAGCGTCTCACCCTCAAGGCACAAGGACCACGCACGGTGAAGGCCTCGGATATCGAGCTTACGCCGGGGATAGATCTTATCAATCCCGATCTTAAAATCGCTACCTTGAACGACAAAGGGGCCCTGGAATTGGAGTTGGAGGTGGAGCCGGGGTTCGGCTATCGCGCAGCGGAGATGAACAAACTGGAGGAGGCCCCACTGGCCGTGATCCCAATCGACTCCGATTTCTCCCCGGTGAAGAGAGTCAACTTCTACGTTGAGGAGACCAGGGTTGGTGGAAAAACCGGCTATGACCGGCTGATCCTGGAGCTTACCACCAATGGGGGGATCAAGCCTGAGGAGGCACTCTCCGAGGCCGTAAATGTCCTGCAGAGACACCTGGGCCTGTTTGACGGATTTGCGGAACACCCGTTTGGGATCGCTGCGGAGGAGCCAGGTAAAATGGGGGAAAGCGGTACCCTGGTCATCCCCCTGCAGGAATTGGAGATCGATCAACGGGCCTGTAATCTGCTTCGAGAGGCGGAAATTACTACCCTGGGGGAATTGTTGGCACGGCCGCAGGAGGAACTGCTGGATATACATGGTCTCGGCAAGAAAACCCTCGATAAGGTGAGTAACCGATTGAAAGAGCTCGGTTACTCCCTAATGCGGGAAGGCGAGGTTCGAGATGAGGCATAGACGAACGGTAGTTAAACTCGGGATGGATAAATCTCACAGAAAGAGTGTCCTTATCAATATCACAAGTGGGCTCATTATGAATGGAAAGGTGGATACGACACTTGCCAGGGCAAGAGCAGGGCAACGTTACGCCGAGAGGATGATCTCCCTGGCTCGGAGGGGTGATCAACATGCCCGGCGGTTGACGTTTTCCAAATTGGGTGACAAACAGGCGGTTAACAAATTATTTTCCGAGCTCGGTCCCAGGTATGCCGATCGGCCCGGTGGGTATACCAGGGTGGTGAAATTGGGTCCCCGCCGCGGTGACGGGGCGGAACGGGCACGCCTGATGCTGGTCTAAACCGCCGGATTACCCATTGGGGCTGAGTTTGGCCAGCATATTTTTTGTCATTGCCTTGATGTCAAAATCAGGTGACCATCCCCATTCTTCCCGGGCAGCGGAGTCGTCGATCGTGCTAGGCCATGAGTCGGCAATGACCTGTCTTTCGTCCGGTTGGAAGCTGCATTCAAAGTCGGGGATATGTTTCTTTATTTCCGCCGCAAGCTCTCCGGCGGAGAAACTTAATCCTGCCAGGTTGAAATCGCAGTGGTGCTTGAGTCTAGAAAAATCGGCCCCCATAAGGTCTAAGGTGGCCTTGATGCAGTCAGGCATATACATCATTGGCAGGACCGTGTCTGCACGCACAAAACAGGTGTAGTGTCCCTGTTTCACCGCAGCGCGGAATATATCCACCGCGTAGTCAGTCGTCCCCCCTCCTGGCTGGGTAGCACTGGAGATAATGCCAGGGTAACGTAACCCTCGTATGTCCAGGCCAAACCTCCTCACGTAATATTCCCCTAAATGTTCCCCAGCAAGTTTGGTCACCCCGTATATTGTCCTCGGGCGGAGGACCGTCTCCTGCGGGGCGGGATCGCTCGGTGCCTCAGGTCCAAATACGGCAATGGAACTGGGGACGAAGATGCGTGTCATTTTGTACGCTCTGGCCAGCTCAAGAATATTATGCAGCCCGTTTATGTTCACAACCCAGGCGGTGTTGGGATTCTGTTCCCCCTTTACCGACAGGACAGCCGCCATGTGGTAAATGGTGTCTATATCATAGCGGGCAATAACCTGTTCGATCTCCTCTCGCTGGGTGACATCCACCGTTGTGAATGGTCCGGAATTACGCAGGGTATCATTTGGCTTTGTCCTGTGGCCAGCGGCAATGACGTTGTCGTTGCCGTACCGCCTGCGAAGTTCTAGCGTCAGTTCGGAGCCGATCTGCCCTACCGCTCCGGTCACGAGAATCCGTTTCATCGGTTTTGTCACTTCGATCCCCCTCTGGATTTTTTATCGATAAGACTACATAAGTTTAGCCTGGGAGGGACATAGTGGCAAATTTGTCGAGGAACCGGTTTGAGTGGAAGACTGTTTTATGTTATCTTATGCAATTGAGGTGATCTAAGTGCATTCTAACAGGCATCCAACGGACTATTTGAATGAAGAATATCAACGCTTGCTTCGCGAAGGGCTGACCTGGGAGCCAAAGGAGCTTCAGAGTGAAAGCGGGACGATCTGCACCATTGCTGGCAGGGAAGTAATCATGCTCGCGGCCAACAACTATCTCAACCTGTCAGTCCACCCCAAGGTTGTGACCGCGATGATCGATGCGACCAGACAGTACGGGGCTGGGGCTGGCAGTGACCGCTCGATCGCC
>JAYEMK010000055.1:0-6514 GCA_034718095.1 Candidatus Bipolaricaulota bacterium
TGCTTCACTTCTTCTCAAGCGGCTTGACGTACCGATCCCCAAAGAACTGCCGGGCCCTATTCCCGTCTCAGCCCTGGATGAATATTTCCTCAACACAGACTCCGGGAGGAGGCTGACCGCGCTCGGCTATGAGGGAGATATCCATCTATGTGCCAGGGTGGATAGCTACCCGATCGTTCCTCTATTTTGCGGTGGGCGGCTCGTCAGATTGATGGCCTCTCAGTCTTAATCCGTTGTGGAACAGCCGCCAGATCCCGATATGTGAGAGGAGCCCCATGGCGAGGAGGGCACAATAGGGATGGCCGGCTACCGCCCCGATAAATAGCATGAACAGGCGCAGGTCACGCTTGATAAGTTTGGCCCAGCCCGTGTTCGGCAGAGATTCCTTGTAACGTATCTGATACTCCTTCTTGGTGTAGCCAGCCAGGAGGAGACCAGCCATGGCGATGATACCACCTGCCCATATCCAGGGGCTGGGATGCTGTATCCAGCCGGCATAGGTGATCACGGTGCTGACCGCGATATCCCCATATCGATCGAGAATCGTGTCCAGCCATGCCCCAAACCGGCTCTCCCTGAAGGTCAATCGGGCCAACTCTCCGTCACAGCCATCCAAGATCGAGCCAAACTGAATTAAAATCCCTGCGATTAGGGTCCCCGTGTAGCCGGTCACGGCGAACAGCCCCGCCCCCGCCAGGATGATGAGCAGGCTCACCAGGCTGAGGGTGTTCGGGGTAAGGCGACGGCTGAGAAAGGGCCGCCGGGCAAGTGCGGCGGACAGTCGTACAGACAGCGGACGGTTAATGAAGGTCGCGATAAAGCCGTCCTGGTGGGGTTTGGGAAGATTGTTTATGAGTTTTCTTTCCGCTTGTTTAAGCCGTTGTTTGGTGTCGACATCCATCCAGTAGTGGGGCCCAATATCAACCGCGCGCATCTGTCCTGCGGTGGCCAACCTTTTGATCCCCCCTGTCAGGGAGCCGTCCCCGGCTCCTGTGGACTGGGCGAGGGCCGCAAACAGGGCCTCCCCACAGAGGAAGATCCCGGTATCGACCGCATCGTAGGGTGAAATCCCCTTCCCGATGTCTGTTATCTTATTATCATCCAGGCGGACCCGGGTGAAGTCGGGATCTGTATCGTATCGCAATCTCGGGTCGACGAGCAGCCAGCATGAGCCTGATCCCCCTGTCGCGGCGATGAGCCGGGGGATTACCGCCGGGGCGAATACATGATCCGCCATGAGGAGAAGAAATTGCCCCGAGACATGGCTGGCAGCAGCGAGGGCAGAGGTCCCGTTTCCCTCCCTCCATGAACGGTTCTCCACCGGGAAGATCCTCACCCGATGACGCTTTTCCCATTCGCTGAGCAGGGGGGAGATTTCTTCACTACGGTGACCGAGGACGACGATGAGTTCATCTATTCCTGCATTCCGGCATGAAAGGATGGAGCGCTCAAGCAGGGTCAGCCCGAGCAGCAAAACAAGCGGCTTCGGGGTCTGACCCTCACCCATGAACCGTTTGCCCTGGCCTGCAGCGAGGATGACCGCCTGCATCGGTGTTAACGAGGGGTTGCAGCGGGCGCCCTCTCAGGGGAGGTGACTGCAAATTCCTGCAACATCTGCCGCGCCACCGAGTCCTCGAATTGTTCGACCGGTGACTTGAACAGGTAGGCGCTTGCCTCGATGATCGGGCCCGCCAGCCCACGATCGAGTGCGACCCTGGCTGCCCGGATGGCATCCGTAACCACCCCGGCGGAATTGGGCGAGTCCTCCACTGACAGTCGCACCTCGATCTCCATCGGCACCCCGCCGAACTGGTCAGCCTCTATCCGCAGAAAGCAGAGCTTGTTGTCGTCGAGCCAGGGGACATAATCGCTGGGGCCGACGTAGATGTTTCCCTGGTCGGTCCGTTCTCCCCCCATCTGGCTTATCACGGACTGTGTCTTGCTGACCCGCTTGCTCTTCAGCCGGGCCTGGTCGAGCATATTTAAAAAGTCCGTGTTTCCCCCCACGTTTAACTGGTAGGTCCGTTTGATTGGCTGGCCCCGGTCCTCGAACAGTTTGGCCAGAACACGGTGAATGATCGTTGCCCCCACCTGTGATTTGATGTCGTCACCCAGGATGGGGAGCCCGGCCGCACGGAACCGCTCGCCGTAGAACCGTGAAAGGAACACCGGCATCGCATTTATGAACGCGCATCCGGCCTCAATTGCACAGTCCGCGTAAAAGATTGCGTTTTGCTCGCTTCCCACCGGGAGGTAGTTTATGACCACCTCGGTATCCGCCGCCCGTAGGGCGGCAACGATCGCCTTTTTTGCCTCTTTCTCATCTTTGTAGACATTCTCAAGTGGGGCAAACCTCTCTTTCTCCGAATAATCCTTGTTGTGAGGGGCGATGCTGTCAATGATATGGCCCGGCCTGACCGGACAGCCCATGTGGGGGATATCGTCCTGAAACACCGTCGTGCAATTGGGTGGGGCAAAGATCGCCTCCGACAGGTCCAGTCCCACCTTGCGCTCGTCCACGTCGAACGCGGCGACGTAGCGGATGTGAGAGGGGAGATACCCGGCAAAGTCCTGGGTTATGAGCCCCGGGATCTTGGCGGCCGGGTCAGCATAGTAAAAACGTCCTTGTACAATAGAGCTTGCACAGTTTCCAACCCCGATGATCGCGGTCCTGATTTCATTCATTTTTCACCTCCACGATTTCCATGCGCCAGACCATCATCCAGCGAGGCAAAACATCTTTTCTTAAGGTTATGTGGATGATTTCTGCGACACTACTTATGATATTCCGTACACAACCATCTCCATATAGTATAATGATGGGTTAAGGCAAAGTCAACGCCGGTCAATCAGCAACCGGGATCCCTTCTTTCCATACCGATTGGAAGAACCGCTCATAGTGATCGGCGATCCGGGGAAGGTTTAACAGGGCGATGTCGACCTCGTTGTTTTTCTCCAGAGAATAGTAATTCCAGTTGGTGGAGCCGAGCAGGACGGATCTTTGATCGACCACTACGAGCTTGGCGTGGGTGGTCATCCCCGGGTCGTCAAGGCGGACCTCGATCCCGTGCAGGTGAAGGTAGAGCGCCGCCTCCAGGTTTGCCTCGGCCGAGGCGGGATAAAATGAACAATCATCGGTCAGCACCTTGACGTCAACCCCACGGCCCGCTGCGGCGATGAGCGAGGTTAGGATCTCGTTGGCGAGGCTTTGTTGATAATTCGGGTAGTGGGATATGCGGTACATGACGACATGGATCGAGTGCTCTGCCGTATCGAGCAGGTCGAGGAGAACTGCCGCATAGTTGGCGGTCTCGGAGGTCTCGGGGATTGCGATGAGCAACGGCTCCTCCAGCACTAAAGGTGGACATTCCAGGGATACGCCGCCAGGAGGAAGCTCGGCGGCCCACAATCTGTCGAAATAGGTCGCGAAGGCCGCCCCCACCTGCGCATCGCTTATCCACATATTACTCTGTTCCTGATCGTTCAACGAATGGTAATTCCAGTTGGAGGAGCCGAGGATCACCAGGCGGCGATCGACGATGACCAGTTTGGCATGAGTGGTGGTCCCCGGACTATCGAAGCGGGCCTCAATCGCATTCTCGTGGAGAAAGTTTATCGTGACCCGGTTTTTCTCAGTGATCCCCGGTGCCCAGTCGCTCTCATCGAGGATGACCCGGACCTTTATTCCCCTGGCCGTGGCGGCGAGGAGCTCGTCCCATAGTGGGTTATCCTCCAGTCGGGCCACCGAAAGCAGAAGATCTATCGATCTTTCCGCCTCGGCGAAGGCCTCCCGTGCACAATTATAGTAGACGGACTTGCCAGGCCTGTCGATTACGGGAAGGACCAGCGTTTGAGCGATGACCCCGCCCCACACATAGAGGAAGAAAACGACAAACGCAATAATCTTACCCATTTGTTGCACCTTGCGATTCATCTTCGGTACAATTATTCCTCGAGGAGGGGTAATGGTCAAAGAACTTAAAGCGACGAGCCTTCGTCTAAACTGTGATCCGACGCAGTTTGACTTCGAAACGACGGATGATCTGGCCCCGCTCGACAGGATCATTGGGCAAGAGCGGGCGATAGAGGCACTCAAGCTGGGCCTGGGCATTCAGGATTCTAAGAACCGCTACAACATCTACGTTGCAGGCAGCCCTGGAACTGGAAAGATGTCCGCGGTGAAGTATTTTCTCGACCGGATGAGTAAAGATGCCGCAAAACCACCTGACCTGTGCTATGTACACAATTTTAAGGAGCCGTACAACCCTCGCTATCTTGAGCTCCCTGCCGGGCGAGGGGTGCAATTGCGCGAGGACATGGAGAGGCTCATCACCAGGCTTAAGCGAGATATCCCCAAGGTATTTGAGTCGGACGAGTTCAAGGCGCGAAGCAAGAAGATAAATGAGCGCTACACGGAGCGGCGGTCCAAATTGTACGAGGAGATGGAGAAGAAGAGCCGCGGGCTGGGTTTTGCGATCCAGCGCACCCCGATCGGGATCAATACATTGCCTCTGCGCAAGGAAGGGGAACCCCTCAGCCAGGAGGAGTATGAGGCCCTATCTGAGGAAGAGCGCGCAGAGATCAGGGGCAAGCAGGGAGAGGTGCAATCCCTGGTTCAGGAGAGCGTACAAGAGATAAACCGGGTGGAAGAGGAGCGGGAGCGGGAGATCAAGCAGCTGTCAAAAGAGGCGGTCTTGTTCATGATCGAGCCACAATTCAGCCAGCTGAAGGATCGATACGAAAAGATCGAGAAGGTGGTGGCATTCCTGGAGGAGGCGAAAAACGACATCGTCGATAACATCGAGCATTTTGAACAAAAAGAGGGTCAAAGCAACAAGAAGGCCCCTTTGTCTCTGCTTGTTCAACAACAGGATCCTTTTAAGCGTTACCATGTTAATGTTCTGGTCGATAACTCTCAGACCGAGGGCGCCCCTGTTATTGTGGAGGAGAATGCGAGCTATACCAATCTGTTTGGATTGGTGGAAAGGCGCGTACAAATGGGGATAGCCGTCACCGATTTTACGATGATCAAGCCCGGCTCTCTGCACCGAGCAAACGGCGGCTATCTCGTGTTAAACGCCGACAACCTGTTCAGAAGGGGGATCAGCTGGGAGGCGTTGAAGATCGCCATAAAGCGCCGTGAGATCAGGATAGAGGATCCTCTGCAGATGCTCGGTTATACCACCACAGAGGGGCAAAAACCGGAACCGATACCTTTCAGGATCAAGATCATCATCATAGGAAACCCAAGAATATACGAATTACTGCATTACTACGATGAGGATTTTCCCAAGCTGTTCAGCGTAAGGAGCGATTTTGGAACTGAGATGGAGCGGACCCCGGCCCATGAACAGGAGATCGGCCGCTTCCTCCGCGCGCGCTGCGGAGAGGACCCGGGGCTACTCCCGTTTGATCGTACTGGGGTGGCCAAGCTCGTGGAGTATTCAGCGGAGTTGGCTGGCGATCAGAAGAAACTGTCGGCCGAATTCGGCAATCTAACCTCAATTGCGAAGGAGGCCTCTTATTGGGCGCGGGAGGAGGAGGAGTCCAATGTCGCTGACAGGCATATCATGCTTGCCCTCGAAAAGCGGGACGACAGGCGTAACCGCATCGAAGAGAAAATCCATGAGATGATCGCCCGTGATCAGATCCTCGTCGATACTGAGGGGGACGCAACTGGGCAGGTCAATGGGCTGGCTATCTTAAGGACGGGGGACTTTACCTTCGGCAAACCCTCCCGCATTACAGCAACTGTGCACACGGGCAAGGATGGAATCGTCGATATCGAGCGCGAGGCAAAACTGGGGGGCGAGACCCATACCAAGGGTATCATGATACTGAAAGGGTTCCTTGGCGAGTGGTTCGCTGAAAATCGGCCACTCAGCCTCTCTGCCAGTATCGCCTTTGAGCAGAGTTATTCAAAGATAGACGGGGACAGCGCCTCCAGCACAGAGTTATACGCCCTTCTATCCAGCCTGTCTGGACTCCCCATAAAGCAAGGGATCGCTGTCACTGGTTCCGTCAATCAGAAGGGTGAGGTACAGACGATAGGTGGGGTAAACGAGAAGATTGAGGGCTTCTTCAAGGTGTGTGAGGAAAAGGGGATTAATGGGGCCCAGGGGGTATTGATCCCGGCCAAGAACATAGATAACCTCATGCTTTCAGAGGAAGTGGTCAAGGCGGTACAGGAAGGAAAATTTCATATCTATCCAGTGTCGAACATCGCGGAGGGGATCGAAATTCTAACGGGTGTGCCTGCGGGAAAGCGAGGAGAGGACGGCGGCTTTCCAGAGGGAACCGTATTTGCCCGCGTCGCAGAGCGGCTGGATCGGATCCGCGCGGCACTCAAGGAGGAGGGCGAAGAAAAAGAAGAGGAATGATCTTCCAACCGTTCAATCTCAATAGTAGAATCAGACAGGAGGCAGCATGGATATGTCGGAAACCACGCAGAGGCGGTCCGCTGTTTCCGGATTGCTCAAGCGGTTATGGGAGGCCCAGCGGGATTCGGGCAGGC
>JAYEMK010000056.1:0-23534 GCA_034718095.1 Candidatus Bipolaricaulota bacterium
CAAGGCCACACTGCATTGGGTATCTGCCAGGCACGCCATCGGCGCTGAGGCCCGCCTGTATGAGCAGCTGTTCACCAGGCGCAATCCACTGGAGGTGGAGGAGGGAAAGGACTGGCTCGAAGGATTGAACCCTGATTCGCTCCGAATCCTCACTGATTGCAAGCTTGAAGGGAGTCTGGCAGATGCGGGGCCGGGAGACAGGTTCCAGTTTGAGCGGGTGGGATACTTCTGCGTAGATTCGGACTCCAAACCGGGGGCGCCCGTATTCAACCGTACCGCCACCCTGCGAGACACCTGGGCCAGGATCCGTAAAAGGCAGCGAAAAGAGGCCCGCTTACAGTAAGATCCCCTGATAAAGCGCAAAATCACCTGCAAACTAAGGAGGTATAAAGGTGAAGAACCGGCAGGTGGCGCAGATATTGTACGAGATCGCCGAGTTCCTTGACCTTGAGGGGGTACAGTTCAAGCCACGTGCCTACCGACGGGCGGCTCAGGCGGTGGAATCTTGCGCAACCCCGATCGAGGATCTGGCAGCTGCCGATCGCCTGAATGAGCTATCCGGTGTGGGAAAGGCGATTGCGGAGAAGATCAAAGAGATAGTCGCCACGGGCAAACTGAAATATCACGCAGAGCTAAAGGCGAGGCTCCCGGTCGATCTGCTCGCCCTGACAGGGGTGGAAGGGGTGGGACCGAGGACGGTCAAGCTCCTGTACGATAAGCTTGCGGTGCGTACGCTTGACGATCTGGAGGAGGCGGCCCGTGCCGGGCGCATCCACGGGATAAAAGGGTTAGGGGAGAAGACGGAGGAGAGGATCCTGCACGGCCTGGCTGAGGCACGGCGGGTGGAGGAGCGAATGCTTCTCGGGCAGGCGTTTTCCCTTGCGAGGGATCTGATCTCTCGTCTTGAGGCTGCAGATAAGTTCAAGCGACTCGCCTATGCAGGTTCACTTCGCCGGGGACGGGAGACGGTCGGCGATCTCGACATCCTGGCTGTGTCCGATCATCCTGAGGGAGCCTCCATGGCCTTCGTCGGTCTCTCGGATGTGGAGGACGTGCTGGCCCAAGGCCCGAAGAAGAGCTCGGTGCTGCTTGCCGGGGGTTCCCAGGTCGATTTGAGGATCGTCCCGGCGGATTCCTTCGGTGCGGCGATGCAATACTTCACCGGTTCCAAGGCACACAACGTTGCCCTGCGCAAGCGCGCTGTAGCCCGTGGCTGGAAGCTGAACGAGTACGGCCTGTTCGATGCGGAGGGAGACCTCCTGGCAGGCGTTACCGAGGATGAGATCTACACTGTGCTGGGGCTTGCCCCAATTTCACCGGAGCTACGAGAGGATCAAGGGGAGATCCGGGCGGCAGAGACAGGGTCCCTCCCCAAATTGGTGACGCCGGCAGAGATCCGTGGTGACCTGCACGTTCATACAGATTGGTCGGACGGTAAGGCGAGCCTGGAGGAGATGGTGAAGGCAGCGCAAGGGCGCGGGCTCTCCTACATCGCGATCACCGATCATTCTCGCTTCTCTAAGGTAATCGGCGGTTTGTCCCCCGACGGGCTTCGCCAGCAGATCGAGGAAATACGAGAGCTCAACGAGGGGCTATCGGATTTCACCATTCTTGCTGGGGTGGAGGCGAACATGCGACGTGATGGGTCCCTGGATGTCCCGAAAAAACTGCTGAGGCAGCTCGACGTGGTCATCGCGGCTGTGCATTCCCAGTTTCGCCTTGGGAAGAGGGAGATGACTGACAGGCTTATCCGGGCGGTGGAGGATGAGCATGTGAGCATCCTCGCCCATCCTACCGGGAGGAAGATCGGTGAACGGCCCCCGTACGAGGTCGACTGGGCCGAGGTCTTTCGCCGGGCGGCTGACTCTGGGACGGCCCTGGAGATAAACGCAAACCCAATTCGCCTCGATCTTAACGCGGCCCTTGTCCGCCAGGCGGTCGACGCCGGGGTCAGGCTCACCATCGATACCGACGCCCATGCCCCTGAACATCTGGATTTCATGGAGTTCGGCGTCCTCACCGCCAGACGCGGCTGGGCGGAGTCAAAAAACGTGCTTAATACTTTAACCCCGGACGGATTCCTGAAAGCCCTGGGGTAGAATGCACGAGGTTGTTATCGGTGGGATGAAATCGTAGTTTCCATAATTTGTGCGATCTATTCGTGCAGTTTGTCTATTAGTGTCATTCGTGATTTCTTCTGGCCTGGGCTTGTACCGGCCAGAGTTGGGCACACATACCGCATCATGGCAGAGGGAAATCTCCCGAATGTTTTAATGTTCTTGCAGCCTAGATCGTGGTAAGATCACGTGGGAAGCTGGTTAGGCTGTCACAACCATTTTCTGTGATCAGGACATCGTCCTCGATGCGGACGCCTATCTCCCCAGTGATGTAGATGCCCGGCTCGATGGTGAAGGTCATCCCCGGCTGCAACCGGGTCTTGCCTCCGGCCACGATATACGGGGGTTCATGGACATCCAATCCCAGGCCATGCCCGGTACGGTGGGTGAAATTGTCCCCGTAGTCAGCTCTCTCGATCACCTGCCGGGCCGCACGATCGACCTCCCCTGTCTCGACCCCCGGCCCTGCGATCTCCCGCGCTGCGGCGTTTGCCTCTTTTACCACATGATAGATGTCTTTCCAGTCAGGCCCTGCCGTGCCAACGACAAAGGTACGGGTGATGTCTGCCGTGTAGGGCCCGTACTTGCCCCCGTAATCAAATAAAAGGCAGTCCCCGGTTTTTACGGCTCGATCCGCTGCCGTGCCATGGGGCAGGGCAGCACGGGGACCAGACAGGACGATCAAGGGAAATCCCAGGCCATGTGCCCCGGCGCGGAGCAGCTCTATGTGGAGGATGTTTTGGATCTCAAGTTCAGTCTGCCCTGGTTCTACCTGTTTAATGGTGGCTGCCAACGCCGCTTCGCTGATTCGGATCGCTTCCCGCATTTTGGCGAGTTCTTCATCGTCCTTATTCATGCGCGTTTCACTGAGCAGGGGGTCGGCCTCCGTTATGAGGCAGTCCGGCGCCTGCCGCTCGATCTGCCGCAACTCGAGCATACGCATGCTCCTGTACTCGACCCCAATTCTTTTCTTGCTCAATCCGAGGGCATGGGCCGCCTGCTGAAACGCCGCCTCGTGACCCTCCTCGTCGGTGTAGGTGAAAAAGCCCGCTTTATACGGGAGCAGTTTCTGAGTTGTCTCATGTTCTAATTTGGGGATGATAAAGGCGGGTGATCCGGTAGCCGGGAAAAGGGCGACGAACGGCCGCTCACTTAGGTCCTTGTCTATTCCTGTATAATAGGTAAAGTTGGCCCCTGGAATAAGGCAAAGGTAATCGAGGCCGTTTGATTGCAACTGTTCTGACAGCCGTTTGATCCGCCGATCGAAATTTTTCATATCATCTCCTTGCAAGATTTGATATTGATCCTCGTTGTTGTGCTCAATATGCCCGTGCGAAATAGGCGAGGCCTTGGGCAGGCCTTCCACACACCGGGCATTTTTTTCCCTCAGGGGACCAGTTCTTGTTTATATCCAGTGGGAAACAGCGAGAGGTGGCCTTGGTTTCCGCTTTGATCTTATCCTCGCACTCCGCCGTACCACAGTGTGGGATAAGTACCCATCCCTCCTTCACGATCTCCTTTAGCTCTTCGTACGAGGAGGCCTCATGCAGGTTGGCATCACGGAATCGTGTCGCCTGCTGAAACAGGTTTTCCTGAATCTCATCGAGCAATGCCGCCACGCCTGGGACAAGTCTATCTGTGGGGAGTGATTGCCTTCCTTTTTTTCCGGGGATATCGCGGCGAACGAGTAACGCGCTGCCGCTTTTTACATCCCTTGGCCCTATCTCCATTCGCAGGGGTACCCCGCGCATCTCCCAATCATTGAACTTAAACCCCGGGGTTAACCCCTCGCGATCGTCGATTTGGACGCGTACGTCAGCGGTCGTGAGTGACCGATGGATGTCCTGGACCACGTCCATAACTGATTCTTTTTCCGCATCGGTCTTCCAGATGGGGACCACTATCACCTGAATCGGCGCCAGGCGAGGAGGCAATCTCAGGCCCTTGTCGTCACCGTGGGCCATGATTATTCCCCCGATCATACGCGTGCTGACCCCCCACGAGGTTGTCCAACAGAATTGCAGCTCGTTGTTTTTGTCCAGAAACTTGATGTCGAAGGCCTTGGCGAAGTTCTGGCCAAGGTTGTGTGAGGTCCCGGATTGTAGTGCCCACTTGTTTTTCATCATTGCCTCTATTGTGTAGGAACTCTGAGCGCCAGCGAATTTCTCCTGGGTGCTCTTTAGTCCCTTTATCACCGGAATGGCGGCTTCCTTGACCACAAAATCATCGTACACATCAAGCATGCGCATCGCCTCCTCCTGCGCTTCCTCTTCGGTGGCGTGGGCAGTGTGCCCCTCCTGCCAGAGGAATTCCAGCGTGCGTAGAAAAAGGCGCGGTCGAAGCTCCCAGCGGACGATGTTTGCCCATTGGTTGATCAACAACGGCAGATCACGGTGTGACTGAATCCATCGCGAGAAGGAGTGCCCAATCACGGTCTCGGATGTGGGGCGTATCGCAAGCGGTTCTTCCAGTTCCTTGCCTCCTCCATGTGTCACCACAGCCAACTCCGGTGCGAACCCCTTAACGTGCTCACCCTCCTTCTCGATGAAGCTCATCGGAATTAGTAGGGGGAAGTAGGCGTTTCTGTGACCTGTGGCCTTGAATCGTTGATCCAATCCTGCCTTGACATTCTCCCAAAGCTCGTAACCGTACGGCTTGATTATCATGCATCCGCGTACGGGTGCGTAATCAGCCAGGTCCGCCTTTTGTACTACATCGGTATACCAACGGGAGAAATCATCACTTTGTGGGGTGACACCTTGCGCAGTCATCTTAAATTCTCGCCTCCGTCTTTCTTTAATAATATGGATCGAAATAAAACACGCCATCCGCTGGGCGTGTTTTCACATCAGTTTATCGGTTTCCACCGCTGTAATAAACCGGGGGGGTTCAGGCGTGCTTTGCAAGCCTGATATTATCCCAGGTTGTTCGCTTCGAATTTTCCCGATAGGGGTAAGGGGCTAGGTAATAATCCAGCCGGCGATGGCCACTGCGATCCAACCGAGCAGAAAGGCGATGGGCATGAGACCGATCAACGACTGTGGGGCCAATCGACCGAACCATGAAAGGGACACGACCTCGGGGTACCAGTCGTCGCACTTGCTGGTGGCCTCGGAGACACATACCTCTTTTCCATGAAACAGCCTATAATCGCTGCGGTGAAATTCCCCCCCGGCGAACTGTCCCTCGATGCTTCTCAGGAGCCCACCCCAATGGGAGACCTCTCTGGCGGCCCGTCTATTGCTGATGAGCCATACGAAGGATACGAAAAAGCCGAGCGTACCGATGGCGGTCGCCATTAGTTTCCCCTTGAACGGGGAGTAAGTGATAAACAAAAACCCCAATGGGATGATGAGGAGGCAGTTGGTCAATAGAAACAGCCCCACCGTCGTCCAATAGTTACGTTCCTTACCAGTAGCGGTCAGTGTAATAGCCTGATATATCTTGAGCCACTCCTCAAGTTCCATATGCACCTCCTTAATATGGTAAATCCCTATTGTTACCTATTGATAGGGATGAAAACCGCTGGAGCAAGGTACTGTTTCAGTAAACTTCAGGACAATTGTCTTTTTATAGTGCCGCGGATTGTACAACGGAGCGATAATAGGGTAAAATAATGGATGGTGTTTAAAAACGATTATCCGAGCAGATATTTCGGCAAGGATTGAGGCAATCGGCATGATCCGACAGATCCTTAATGATGTTGCTGAGGCTGTGATCGAACGATCCCCATATCGGCGGGTCGTCGTCTCCCTGTATGAACAACCGATAGAGCCCTCCCCCGATTCGGAAAGTCGGGTGATTGAGTATGTGGCTAAAGGGCTTAAACAGGAGGAAGAGAAGAAGATACTACTATTTCTGGAAGGGGGAGGGGTAATACGCGGGGGAAAGTTTGATCCTGCCTTTCGCCTTGGCGATTCCTATTACATCCCTGCGAGGAAGACACCTCGATCGATCTTCCCCTGGATCTCAAGCCGACGCCATTTTATCAACCCGCGGGGCTGGCAGGCTGATGACCTCTTGCTAATCCCACTTTACCATAAGGGAAAGATAATTGGCCAGATCTCGGTTGACGATCCGTGCAACGGCGCCCGACCGAGTCAAGGGCAGATACGTGAGCTGGAAAAGCTGGCCTTCGTGGCCGCCATCGCCCTTGATGAGGCCCGTCATCGCGAGCGGTTGGACGAACAGCACAGGTTGTTTCAGTTTCTTACGGAGAGCACTGTGGCTGGGGTAATCGTTATCCAGGATGACCGGTTCCGTTACGTAAACGATCGCGCCCTCGAGCTTTTTGGCTATCCCCGCGAGGAGTTCATGGCGTTGCGGCCATGGTGGCAGCTGTTTCACCCCGACGAACGCAAGATGTTTTCGGGAAATGGTGATCGCTCATTACCGCTGGAGGTTGAGGTGCGAGGGATACACAGCGATGGGCACGCCCTCTGGCTCAAAATAGAGGGGCAGGAGATGGACTTTCAGGGGGAAGCGGCCCTTTTGCTCAACCTTCTCGATGTAACTGACAGGGTACAGACCGAGGAACTTTTAAAAGAGAAGGCCCTTCGTGATCCACTCACCGGGCTGTTTAACAGGCTCTATTTTGATGAGACAATCCATAAGGAGCTGGAACGTTCTCGTAGGTACCAACGCCCGTTTACCTTTACAATGACTGATCTTGCCGGGTTCAAGAGGATAAACGACCAGTTTGGACATCAGGAAGGGGATCGGGTTCTTTGTGATGTCGCACGTTTAATCCAGGATCAACTGAGGGAGAGTGACTGGATCGTCCGTTATGGTGGCGACGAGTTTCTCATCGTCCTTCCGGAGACCGGGACACGGGTGGAGGCGCTTGCCCAGAGGCTGCGCACTGCCGTGGAGCAATGGTCCGCTTCCCGTTTTGAGGATCTCTCACTGAGTATCCACGTGGGCTGGGCGACCTGGTCTCCAGGAAACGATCTCTCGATCCCTCAACTCCTCCGGCTTGCCGATGCCGACATGTATAAGGAAAAAAAGCAACGGTGAGCCCGAACCCTGACAATTCAATATCGCTTGCTGCTAACGGGCCTTTCTTGCTAACCGATTTGCCGATTGTTATACTGCAAATGGATCATAAATATGACAGCACGGTATACAGGGGGATAGTGAATGGTAAAAGCGAAGAGCGTAGCTTTTGTGGGACATTCTGGATCCGGCAAATCGACCCTCGCCACGGCGCTGCTTAAGGTAAGCGGCATCAAGGAACAGATTGCCTTTGATCCATCGGAGGAGGAAAAAAAGAGGGGATACTCTATAGATCTAGGGGTTGGCTCATTTACATGGGAGGGAAATCGGATCACCCTGCTTGACGCGCCAGGTGGAGACGAGTTTGCGGAGGAGATGTACAAGGCCACTGCCGTCTCAGATCTTTCCGTTATCGTTTTGAATGGGGAAAAGGGGGTTGAGGTTATTACGGAACGGGCGTGGGAACTCACCGGGGCCAAGAACCGGCCCACGGCCCTGTGGATAAATCAGATGGATCGGGAGAACGTCGATTTTGACGGGCTAATTTCCTCCCTCTCTGAGCACTTTGACGGAACATTCGTTCCGATTCAGCTGCCGATAGGTGAGGAAGGGTTTATTGGTGTCGTTGACCTGGTAGCCAATCGCGCCGTCTATTTTGCTGATCCGTCGAAGAAGGGGGTTCCTGCCGGGCTCGAAGCCGCGGTTTCCAAATGGCGGAACTACCTGTTGGAGGAGGTTTCTACCCTTGATGATGATTTGATGATGAAATTCCTTGAAGAAGAGGAGATCACCCCTGCCGAGCTTGCCTCCGTACTGGCCAAGGGTGTCACCAATGGGGCAGTGACTCCCCTCATGTGTGGTTCGGCGTTGGAAGAGCGGGGGATAAAGCTGCTGGCCGCTGCCCTGGTTGACCTCACCCCTTCCCCCGCTGGAGATAGGGAGGGGCCATGCGCGGCTGTCGTGTTTGACGTTGCCTCTGACCCCTACCTGGGCCAGTTGAACTACGTGCGGGTTATCCAGGGTACGCTTAGTGAGGGTGGGACGTATTACGATCTCTCCTCTGGGAATAAGGTATCGGTCCGGGATCTATACTCATTTGCAGGGACCACCCAGCAGCGGGTCCCCCAGGCCAGGCCGGGCGACATAGTCGGGTTGGGGAAAGTAGAGGGATTGCAGTTGGGTACGACTCTGGCTGCGGAGCAGGGGATGGAACCGTTTCCGCCATTTGAGTTTCCTGCCCCGGTCTATTCGCGGGCGGTCGTCCCGAAGAGCCAGTCCGATGTTGAGAAGATGAGCACTGCACTTAAGGGGCTTCTTGCCACCAAGTCTACGCTGCGTATAGAGAGGGACCCGGTAACCAAGGAGACTGTCATGTGGGGGATGGGGGAGATCCAGCTCGGCGCGTTCCTCGAGCGACTGGAGAATCGCCATAATGTCTCCCTCGACACAAGACAGCCGAGTATCCCGTATAAAGAGACGATTCGCAAGCAGGCGACCGCTCAGTACAGGCACAAAAAGCAGACCGGTGGACGCGGGCAGTTCGGCGAGGTCTATCTGCGTATCGAGCCGCACCCGAGTGGGGATGAGGCCTTCGAGTTCCTCAATGAGATCAAGGGAGGGTCGATTCCCGGTCAGTACATCCCAGGTGTGGAGAAGGGTGTCTTGGAGGCGATGGAGGAGGGAAACCTGGCCAGCTATCCAGTCACCAACATCACTGTGGCCGTCTTCGATGGTAGGTTCCATCCGGTTGATTCCTCGGAGCTTGCATTTAAGATTGCTGCGCGGACTGCCTTCCGAACCGCTATGGATCAAGCCAATCCCTGTATTCTTGAGCCGGTCATGCAGCTGGAGGTTCGCACCCCGGATGAATACACCGGGGACATTGTAAGCGATTTGAACGGGCGCAGAGGACGGATCCTGGGTATGGAGCCGGCCACCAGGGTTACGAAGCTCAAGGCTGAGATCCCGCTGGCTGAGGTGCAACGGTACGCACTCGATTTGAAGTCCTTAACCCAGGGAAGGGCGACTTTTCAGATGCGGTTCTTGAAATATCAGCCAGTTCCTGCTAATCTGCAGGAGAAGATCATCGCCCAGGCTAAAGCGGACAAATGAACGTAGCCACCTATATGCGACGGGATCCAGATACCCTACCGGATGATACGTCGCTTGCCGAGGTTAAACAGTTTATGGAGGAGAAGGGATACGGCCTGTTGTTGGTCGTTGATTCCGGGGGAGCCCTCAAAGGATTCATAACACGGGGGGCATTGAAGGAGGTTAAGGATTGGGAGATCCCGGTAGGGGATGTCTGTTTTGAGGCCCGTTTTGCGGTCTCCAAATCCGATACCCTGGAAAAAGCGGCGTTGATCCTCTTGGAAAACCGTTTGGTGCTTCTACCAGTGGTTGATTCCGGTCAGCTGGTGGGGGTCATTACCCAGGGAGATATCCTTCTCGGCCTGGCACGGGCACTGGGGATTGGGCTAGAGGGGACGAGGATGACTGTCAGATTACGGCAGGGCCCGGATGATGTATACAAGGTGTTGGCCGTTTTGCGGGAGGCCGGTGTTCGCCTGATCAGTATGGTGCACGGAAGTAGTTATGAGAACGACAGGGAAGTGATTTTTCGCCTGCAGGAAATTAGTGACAAAGAAGGGGTGCGTGCGGAATTGGAAGCGGCACTGCGAGGCTAACTAAGGCGAATTTGGTTCGTATTAAGCCACACTTATCACACACCAACTAAAAAAACCGCTTAAGTCTTTGTCTTGACACTAACATTACCGTCCGGTAAAATGGGCTGCGACCGAGTCTGAAGCCAGCGTAGCTCAATCCGGTAGAGCAACTGACTTGTAATCAGTAGGTTGCCAGTTCGAGTCTGGCCGCTGGCTCATTTGGAGGGGTACCGAAGTGGCCAAACGGGGCGGACTGTAAATCCGTTGGCAGGTGCCTTCGGGGGTTCGAATCCCTCCCCCTCCAATTATCATGTATGTCGATGATGTGGGCCCGTGTAGCTCAGGCGGTAGAGCACCCCCTTGGTAAGGGGGAGGTCATCGGTTCAATTCCGATCGCGGGCTTTCGATCACGAGTCGGCAATTAATCTTTATGTATGTATATGAAAGAAGGAGGTTTTAGATGGCAAAGGAGCATTTTGAGAGGACGAAGCCTCATCTGAACATCGGGACGATCGGGCATATCGATCACGGAAAGACCACGCTGACCTCGGCCATGACCAAGATATTGGCAGCAAAGGGGCTGGGCAAGGCCCTCGATTTCTATGATATCGATAATGCCCCCGAGGAGAAGGAGCGCGGGGTGACCATCAACGTGCGGCATGTGGAATACGAGACCGAAACTCGTCACTATGCGCATATCGATTGCCCTGGACACGCTGACTACATCAAGAACATGATAACCGGGGCTGCACAGATGGACGGGGCGATCCTTGTGGTCGCTGCCACCGACGGACCTATGCCCCAGACCCGTGAGCATTTGCTCCTCGCGCGGCAGGTAAACGTCCCGGCTCTGGTGGTCTATCTCAACAAAATCGACATGGTCGATGATCCGGAGTTGATCGATCTGGTGGAGATGGAGGTTCGCGAGCTTCTCACATCTTATGAGTTTCCTGGGGATGAGATCCCGATAATTAGGGGCTCCGCACTGCGGGCGATGGAGAGTGGGGATCCAGCCGCTGAGGAATGTAAATCCGTCCTCGAGTTGATAGAGGCCATCGACAGTTATATCCCGCTGCCAGAGCGAGATGAGGATAAACCGTTCCAGATGCCGATCGAGGATATCTTCTCGATCAAAGGTCGGGGAACCGTTGTCACTGGCCGCGTCGAGCAGGGGAAGATCACCCCGGGGATGGATGTGGAGATTGTGGGGGTTCATGAGGATATTATGAAGACGGTGGCCACCAGCCTCGAGATGTTCAATAAGACGCTCGATTATGCCATCGCTGGGGATAATGTGGGAATCCTGCTTCGGGGGATCGGAAAGGAGGAAGTGGCTCGTGGGCAGGTCGTCGCTGCCCCTGGCTCAATCACCCCACATAAGGAATTTGAGGGTGAGGTATACGTCCTGTCCAAGGATGAAGGTGGGCGACATACCCCATTCTTCGATGGTTATAAGCCGCAGTTTTTCTTTCGCACGACCGACATCACTGGCACGGTTCACCTTCCAGAGGGCGTGGAGATGATCATGCCTGGTGACAACGTGAAGATAGTTGGTGGATTGATTCACCCTGTTGCGATGGATGAGGGGCTCAGATTTGCTATCCGTGAGGGCGGTCGCACCGTCGGGGCCGGGGTTGTCACCAGGATCATAAAGTAAGGAAGCTTTATGGCTAAAAAGAAGGCTGGGGCCGTTTTGCATGTCACCATGGCCTGTGAAGAGTGTGGGCGTCGCAATTACCACACTGAGCGAAACAAGCGTAACAGTCGTGAAAAGCTTGCGCTTAAGAAATACTGTCCCTGGTGTCGACGACATACCCTACACAAGGAAACATAATATTTCGAGATAGGCCCGTGGCTCAATTGGCAGAGCATCCGACTCCAAATCGGAAGGTTGGGGGTTCGACTCCTCCCGGGCCTGCCAGATAGAAGAGGAGATTGAATGCTTGAGAGGATCAAAAATTATCTGAAAGGGGTCCGTGCAGAGGTCAACCGGGTTAGCTGGCCTAACCGCAGTGAGGTTATTTCGTTCACTGCGTTAATCCTCCTGCTTGTCGTCGTGTTGACTATCTATATCTGGGGAGTCGATACGGTTTTCCAGGCCATTCTCAAGTTCTTGGTGCAGCTTTAGAGTGGGTCGATAGGACATGCGAATGAAAAAGTGGTATGCCATTCAGACCTATGCCGGCTCTGAATTGAAGGTCAAGGAAGATCTGAATACTCGGGTCAAACGGCGTGGCTGGGAGGAAGAATTTGAGGAGTTCAACGTCGAAGCTGAGCGGACGTTCTTCCTTGTCCCGGTAGAGGAGGTCATAACCTCCCGCAGCCGTCGGGGAACGGGCGCGGAATATCGGGTTCCGTATGAGTATGATCTTGTAGCCAGTGCGAACGAACGAATAAAACGTGGGGAGGCGATCGCCCGTAAACCACCTCGCCGGATGGAGAGCGATGCCCGAGTTGCTGATGTGGAACCCCTGCAGCGGGTAATCGTCGAACTGACGAATCGCAATGAAGAGAAATACTTTATTCCTGTTGGCAAGAGGATTCGCCGTGACATTCGTGTGGGGGAGAAGATCCGTCATGGTGTCCCATTGACGGTGGATAGTGATGAAAGGTTTATCGTCTTAAATAAGGGGAAGATAGTTCTCCGTGATAAGGTACGGCGGGGCACCTTTGAGTTCCCGGCCGGCAAAGAGAAGACGCAGATCATCCCGGAGAAATACCTCACTAAGTTACGGAAGGGCCAGAGACTTAAGAAGGGTGATCTGTTGGAAACAGAAGACGTGATTGCAAGCAGGGCAACAGGGCTGCTCAAGGTGAAGGAGTACAAGAACAAGCGGGTTGTGACGGTGCAGCGGATTGAGCGGCGTCGCCTTTTCCCGGGGTATGTGTTCGGAAAGATGAGGCTTGACGTGGATACGATGATGGAGCTTATTAGTGGGGTGAGGGGGGCAATCCGTTACGTGGGTTCGCGGTTCACCCCGGTGCCGATTGCCGGCCCGGAGATGAAGGTGATCAAACGTAAGGCGGGGTTATTGGAGATGCCCGTCGCTACCGGCGAACCTAAGATAGAGATAGACTTTGATGTCGGCGAGATGGTGGAAATTGTTGAGGGGCCATTCGCTGATTTCACCGGGGAGGTCAAAGAGATCGATAAGGAGGCTGAAGAGGTAGCGGTGATGGTGAAGATCTTCGGTCGGGAGACCCCGGTACGGTTAGGATTCGATGGGATCGAAAAATTGTAGGAGGAGATGAGCATGGCGAAGGCCAAGAAAAATCTTGTCGCAAGTATAAATCTTCAGATTCCTGCCGGGCAGGCGACCCCGGCCCCCCCAGTCGGTCCGGTGTTGGGTGAACATAAGCTGAACATAATGGACTTCTGTAATAAGTTCAATGAGGCGACCAAAAATGAGCGGCCGGGGGTGGTAATCCCTGTGGTGATCTCTGTGTACAGGAATCAAACCTTCGATTTTGTGCTCAAGCAACCGCCGGCGGCTGAATTGATCAAGATAGCGGCCGGGATAGAGACGGCTTCCGCCGAGCCAAACCGCCTAAAAGTGGCCAAGATATCACAAGAGCAGGTAAGACGGATCGCTGAGCGTAAGCTCCCCGACTTGAACACCTACAGGCTTGACTCTGCGATGAGGATTATCGAGGGCACGGCAAGAAACATGGGTGTTGAGGTGGTAGGGTCGTGAAACGTGGGAAAAGATTCCAAGCGGCGATAGCCCAGCTTGACAGAGAGCGCTCATATACGCTGGATGAGGCGATCCAGCTGTTGAAGGAAACCAGTAAGGCCGGATTTGACGAGACAGTCGAAGTGGCGTTGAATCTCGGGATTAAAGCCAGCCATACGCTGGTGCGCGGGACCTGCAGCCTTCCGCATGGTACCGGCAAAACGGTGCGTATTCTTGCCTTTGTTAAAGGGGAGACTCAGAGAGAGGCCGAGGAGGCGGGGGCTGACTACGTGGGGGGAGAGGAGCTGGCGGAGAAGATTCGTGAGGGATGGCTTGAATTCGATAAAGTCGTGGCCTCTCCGGATATGATGTCGGTTGTTGGTAAATTAGGGAGGATCCTTGGTCCACGCGGATTGATGCCGAGCCCCAAGGCGGGAACAGTCACCAGAGATGTGGGGAAGGTGATAGCGCAGCTAAAGCGGGGAATGGTCGAATTCCGCAACGATCGGTATGGCGTTGTTCATTCTATCTTTGGGAGGGTTTCATTCACCAAACAGCAGCTTGTGGAGAACTTTGTTGCCCTTGTGCAAAGCATTCTGGAACAACGCCCCGACGAAGGGGTCAAAGGCCGTTATGTAAGGAAGGTGATCATCTCCTCTACAATGGGCCCCGGGATTCAGATCGGGCTTGAGGAGATCGCAAAGTTAAGCTGACCAGGAGCGAAAATGTCGACGCAGGCAAAGAAAGAAGAGGTTGCCCTACTTAGAGATAAATTCGAGAAAAGTGCCTCGCTGGTCCTCGTAGATTACCGTGGATTGACAGCGAATGAGATGGTGAGACTGCGGGAGCGGTTTACCCGGCAAGGGGCTGAGTTTAGAGTGGTAAAGGACACCCTTGCCAGGATCGCCGCTGAACAGGCCTCGTTGACGGAGATAGCGAAGAGGTTTGCCGGTCCCCTTGGGCTTGCGATAAGCTATGCCGATCCAGTGCTTGCATTTAAACTGGTTGAAAAATGCCGGAAGGAGTTCACACCGAGCTATATACCTAAGTGCGGATTGTTCGAGAGGGAGTTCGTCGCTGAGGATGAATTCAACCGCTACGCCTCTCTCCTGTCGCGTGAGGAGCTAATCGCAAAACTGGCGCGGCTCCTGGCAAGTCCGCCAAGGGCCCTCGCCGTTTCTCTGCGGGCGAAGGTCCGCGAGCTCGCTGTAGTATTGACTGAGGTCTGCAAAAAACGAGAGGAAGATAAGGAGGAGTAAAATGGGAAAAGAGGAGTTACTCAAAGAGATTGAACAGATGTCAGTGAAGGATCTGGCTGACCTGGTGGAGATGATAGAGGAGCGGTTCAATGTCTCCGCTGCCATGGCGGCCCCTGCAGCCGTTGGGGTTGCCACTGCGACAGGTGAGGAAAAAGAAGAGGCTGAGCCCGACACCCTTACCGTTCTTGTTACCAACCCCGGCCAGAAGAAAATACAGGTGATCAAGGTTATCAAGGAGATCACCGGGAAGGGATTGAAGGAGTGTAAGGAACTCGTCGACAACCTGCCCGCCACTATCAAGGAAGGGGTCGACCCTGATGAGGGAGATAGCCTTAAGGAAAAGCTTGAAAACGCGGGCGCAGAGGTTGCGCTACGTTAGTGATAAGAAAAGCTACTATAATTTTCTTTTTTGCGGTCTGTCTTGAGGTGATGTCTGCTTTAGGGCAGGTTGTTATTTTTGGAGGGGCAAATGAGATATCGTGAGCGGCGCTCCTACGGGCAAATCAGAGAGTTTATTCCCCCACCTAACCTGTTAAGGGACGAGAGGGAATCGTTTAGGAGGTTTGTCGAAGAAGGAATAACGGCCGCGTTTGCTGAGGTATCCCCGATCGAACGGGGGAGGAAGGATGATCTCGTCCTGGAACTTGTCGATCCCTACCTGGGAGAGGCAAGGAACTCAGAGGCTGAGTGCAAAGATAAAGATCTTACGTATGCACGTCCGTTGCGGGCCATGGCGCGTCTGTTGCTTGACGGGAAATTACAGCAGGAGACGGAGATCTACATCGGTGATTTCCCCATGATGACGGATCGGGGTACATTTATCATCAACGGTTCGGAGAATGCCCTGGTAAATGAGCTCACCCGTTCGCCCGGTGTATATCTAACCTTTGAGGGCAAGGACAAGTACAAGGGGCATATCCTGCCTGAGTTGGGGGCCTGGTTGGAGATCATCCTTGACACACGCCGAATGAACCTTAAGGCGCACCTTGATCGCAGGGGGAAGGTTCCGGCGACCGTCCTTCTCAAGGCAGTGGGCTTTGACGAGTCAAAAATATGCTCTTACTACAGTTTCGAGGTCGCTCCAGTGACAGCGGAGGCCCTCGGGGAATACATCGGTTACCGTATCGCCTCCCCGATTGTAAAAAAGAACAAGGTTCTACTTGCAGCAGGGGAGAAACTAAAATCTGAACAACTGGAATCTCTGGAGAAGGCCGGACTTTCGTCGCTTAGACTGGTAAACCGCTTTATCCAGCGGACATTGGATGAAGACCAGATCGATACTCAAGAGGAGGCACTGCGTGCGGTATATCGTAGATTGCGCCCCTCCGACCGGGCATCGCCAGCTCAGATGGCTGAGTACGTGGAGAATCTGTACTTTAGTCCCAGAAGCTATCACCTGTCCAGGGTCGGGCGGTTCAAGGCGAACAGAAAGCTGGGGATGAGGCTTAAATCTACGGTCCTTTACATGGCGGACATCGTCCGTACTATCAAGTATTTGCTCGAGACCCCGAACAACCCGGTACTTCTAGACGAGAAAGACCATTTGGCGAATAAGCGGGTCAGGCTCCCGGGGGAGCTGGCGGAGAATGCCCTGCGTACAGGCCTGGTGCGGATGGCGCGCATTGCTGGTGATAAGCTGTCTAAATATGCCCTTGACGACAAGGATACGATTCGCCGCATAATCTCCACCCGTACAGTGCAGGGGGCGGTCAATCAGCTGTTCTATACTGGACGGTTTTCTCAGTTTCTTGAGCAGACGAATCCGCTTGCTGAACTGACGCATAAGCGACGGCTGAGCGCGCTCGGCGGTGGATTGAACAAGCGGCGGGCGAAGATTGAGGTACGGGATGTTCATCCCTCGCACTATGCCCGCATTTGTCCAATTGAGACCCCGGAGGGGCAGAACATTGGATTGATCACCTCGCTCGCCACCTACTCCAAGGTTAACGATTACGGCTTTCTCACCGCCCCCTATCGGCGGGTTGTGGATGGGCGGGTGACCGATGAAGTCGTTTACCTGATGGCTGATGAGGAGGAGAACTATAAGGTTGCCCCTGCCACCGCCCTCGTGGATGGGGATGGCCGTCTGTTGGGTGAACATCTGGAGGTCCGGACGGGGCGGGAGCAGATTCGCCTGGTGCCGCCGCATGAGGTTGATTTCATCGGGCTTTCCCCCAAGGCATTGGTGGGGGTCTCCGCTGCGTTGATCCCTTTTCTGGAACACGATGACTCCAACCGGGCATTGATGGGGGCAAACATGCAGCGACAGGCGGTCCCATTAGTGCGCCCCGAGGCCCCTTTGGTCGGCACCGGACTGGAGAAACAGGCAGCCATGAACTCCGGGATGCTCCTGATCGCGGCTGAAGAAGGGGTTGTGAGCAAGGTAGACGCCTCTAAGATAGTCCTCAGTCGGGGAAGAAAAAGGCGGACCTATCCGTTGGTAAACTTCGAGCGCTCAAATCAGGACACTGTTCTGCACCAGCGGCCGGTAGTGGAAGAAGGTGAGACTGTCAAGGCCGGCTATCTGTTGGCGGATTGCTCCTCCAGCGAGTCCGGCGAGCTAGCCCTGGGGAGAAATCTCCTGGTGGGGGTCCTCCCCTATGAAGGTTATAACTATGAGGATGCCATCATCGTCAGTGAGAGGCTCGTCCGCGACGATCAGCTAGATTCGATCCACATCCAGGAGTTTGTGGTAAAGGCGGAGGAGACAAAGCTGGGGCCGGAGGAGATAACCGCCGATATTCCCAACATCTCCAAGGAGGATCTTAGAAATCTCGATGAAGCCGGCATTGTTCGCGTTGGGACCGTTGTTCGTACCGGTGATGTCCTGGTGGGCAAGATAACCCCTCGCGGGGAATCGGAGCCCACCCCGGAGGAGAAGATCTTCCGCTCTATTTTCGGGGAGCGGGCGCGTAATGTGAAAAACACCTCTCTGCGCATGCTCCCTATCTCAGGAACGGCCAAGGTAATAAAGGTGAAGAAGTTCTCACGTACCGCGGGAGATGAGCTCGATGCAGGGGTGAACGAGCTGGTGAAGGTGTTGGTCGCCCAGCGGAAGAAGATCTCGGTTGGGGACAAACTTGCTGGCCGACATGGTAATAAAGGGGTCATCTCCAGGATTCTTCCGGAGGAGGATATGCCGTTTCTCCCTGATGGGACCCCGTTGGACATAATCCTCAATCCGATGGGGGTTCCTTCGCGCATGAACCTGGGGCAGATATTTGAGGCGAATCTGGGGTGGCTCGCTCAGCTCAAGGGTGAGGCAGTGGCGACCCCTGTTTTTGATGGGGCGAGCGAAGGAGAACTTTTGCAAGAGTTGCACGAGCTGAGGGTATCGGCCGGAATGGCGGAGGGGGACGACTATGATGGAAAGGTCATCCTACGGGACGGAAAGACCGGAAAGCCTTACAACAGACCGATTACCGTTGGCTGGATGTATGTATTGAAGCTCGAACATATCGCAGACGAGAAGATCCATGCCCGTTCGACTGGCCCTTACGCCCTCATTACCCAGCAGCCGCTGGGGGGTAAGGCACAGTTTGGCGGACAACGACTGGGTGAGATGGAGGTATGGGCGCTCGAGGCCTATGGCGCCTCCGAACTTCTGCAGGAGATGCTGACCTTAAAATCTGATGATACGCGGGGGAGGATCAAGTTGTACAAGGCTATTTTGAAGGGGGAGAAGTACCCCAAGCCGGGCCTCCCGGAGTCGTTCCGTGTCTTTTTGCGTGAGCTGCGAAGCCTTGGACTTCACCCACGATTATTTGATCTTGACGACCGCGAAATCGACATTCCTTAGCGAGAAAGAAAAATTGGAGCGTTCCGCCGGATTTGTCCTTTACCGGGTGGGGGAAGATGGAAAGTGCTATTATCTTCTTCTCCGCCATGTTGGCGGACATTGGGGCTTTCCCAAGGGTAAAGTGGAGCTTGGGGAGAACGAGCAAGTCACAGCCAGGCGTGAGACAAGGGAAGAGACGGGGATAAAACAGTTTAGGCCTGTCCCTGGATTTCGCAGGGTGAGTTCGTATCACTTCAGAAGGGCCGGTAAACTTGTTGAAAAGCAGGTAGTCTACTTTCTCGCCAATACTGACATCCACAATTTTGACCTCTCCAGGGAGCATACCGCCTGTGGGTGGTATAACTACCCTGCCGCACAACGGGTCCTCACCTACCCGGAATCACGGGAGATCCTTCGCGGGGCGGATGAGTTCATCCATAGGATTAAAAACGCATGGAAATAGAGCTCGTTCGCTTGATTCTTCAGGTGGGTCTTGTCTTGCTGGTAGCGAAGCTGGGTGGGGAGATCTTTGGCAGATACCTAAAGCAACCCGTTGTATTGGGGGAGCTAATGGGGGGCATGCTGATTGGACCCTATGCCTTAGGCGGAATAATCCCGATCCCCTATTTAGGTCATCTTTTCGCCGAATCAGGTGTGGAGGGCATGCCTATCTCCATCGGGTTACATGCCCTATCCCAGATAGGGGTAATCATATTGTTATTTACCATTGGCCTAGAGGCAGATCTGCGTGGCCTCATTAAGTATGGCAGCCGCTCTTTACTGATCGCACTGGGTGGGGTCATTGTACCTTTTGTGCTTGGAGACATTACGGCTGTCCTCTTCGGTTTGGCCGAGGGGATTTCAGCCCCTCCTGCCCTCTTCATGGGCGCGATTATGACCGCCACCTCAGTGGGGATAACCACAAGGGTACTTCGAGATGTGGGTAAGCTGAGGACCCCGGAGGGGGTAACCATTCTGGGCAGCGCAATAATAGATGATGTCCTGGGGATTTTGGTCTTGACCATCGTGGTAAACCTCGCTCAACGAGGAAGCTTCAAACCTTTTGGGATACTATTCACCATAGGAGAAGCCCTGATTTTCTGGTTTGCGCTCACCGGTTTGAGCATACTCCTCTCGCAGTATATATCTCGCATTTTGAAGTCTTTCCGATCCAGCGGTGCCATTACAGCTTTGGGGTTGGCTCTGGTCTTTATTGCCGCTGCCGTGGCTGAATTGTTCGGCCTCGCTGCCATAATAGGCGCCTTCAGCATCGGCTTGGGGCTCTCTAACAGTGAGATCGCAAGGCCATTAAGGGAGCGCCTGGAGCCGATTTACGACTTCTTCGTTCCGATATTCTTCGCCGTCATCGGGATGATGCTTGACTTCCACGCTGTGGGTGGTCTGCTTCTCTTCGGGCTCATCGTCGTTGTCTTCGCCATCTTAGCCAAGCTTTTAGGCTGCGGCCTTCCCTCCTTGGGGTTAGGATTCAATAAAGTTGGCGCTACCAGGATAGGGTTCGGGATGTCGCCGCGTGGAGAGGTGGCCTTAGTTATCGCTGGGATCGGGCTCGCCGGTGGGGTTATCAATTCTGATATGTTTGGCATCACGGTGATAATGGTTTTCATCACCGCGCTTGTGACCCCTCCCATCCTCCTTTTCACCTTCCGCCACGGAGGGGCTGGATGGAAGAGAGGTGTGACTCAAGACGGAGGGGGAGCCAGGGATGACGAACATCAGTGATTACCTGATTCTCGCCATCGAATCTGGCCTGTATTAGGAGGTGCTACGGGAGTGATCGCTCGGGTTCTCCTTCCTCTTCCTGTGGATAAGGGGTTCGATTTCTCAGTTCCAGCCGCTCTATCGGTATCTGTAGGGAACAGGGTCAAGGTGCGGTTCCATGGCCGTGAGCGATGGGGGATCGTGACTGCCCTTCCGGAGAAAAGCGCACACCCCGGGGAGCTGGAACCCGTGATCGAGGTGGCTGATGGACCGGCCTTTTCTCAGGGGGGGCTCCTGTTCTGTAGGCAGGTCGCCGAACGCTGGCTCGCCCCGCTTGGGCTGTTGGTGAACCGTGCCTTGCCGAGGCGGATCTCCCGGCGCGAGGAGCGGCAGTTTGCCCTTGGGGTAGACCTAAGCGAGGCCGTATCCAGACTGGATTCGTTGGCAAAACGGGCCCCACGTCAGGCGCAGCTTTTGCGGTTTTTGTTGGCCTCCGGGCCATGCAATGAGTCCAGCCTGCGTAATGAATTAGGCTCGGTCCGCCGATCCCTGGATCGTCTGCTGGAAAAAGGGCTCCTGCGAGAGGCCAAGCCCACTGCTGCCACGGGGAAACGGGTGGATCAAAAAAGATGGACGGATGAGTTCTTGGAGCAGTTTCCCCATACCGGCAAGGTCCTTCTCTTCTCCCGGCGACGATGGGGGGCGTATCCTCCCTTGATCGAGACCACCCTGGCTACCTCTCAGACTGCCCTTGTCCTCGCGCCAGAGCGGCTCCTCGCGGCTCAGTTGGCCTCCTATCTACAGGGGCAGCTTGACTGTGAGATAGGGCTCTACCACAGTGGTCTACCTGCCGGGCAGCAGGGCAGGGTGTGGGAAAGGGCACGCCGCGGTGAGCTGGGGCTCATAGTCGGAACTCGCTCAGCCCTGTTTCTCCCAATTGAGAGACTGGGGCTGGTGATCGTTGATGAAGAACAGGATCGGAACTACAAGCAGGATGGACAGCTTCCTTACTACCACGGGAGGGAGGTCGCGGTTGACCGGGGGAAAGACGGGCTTGTGGTATTGGGCTCCGCTGCCCCCTCATTGGAGGTGTTCCACGCTGGAGGGTCCGATGGGGTAAAGCTTATCCGTCCGAGGGATAAGCGCCGTGGGCTTGCGGTTCAGGTGGTGGATATGCAGGGGAAGAGAGAGGTATTGAGCCCACAGTTGATAGAAGGGATCAGGCACAGCCTCTCATCGAAGAAACGTGTCCTGCTCACGGTCAACCGTCGCGGGTATTTTCAGGCGGTCCTGTGCAAGAACTGTGGTCATCCATTGCGTTGTCCCAGTTGTGGCACGAATCTCACCTACGACGTGAACAGGGCGCAGCTTGTCTGCCATACCTGTGGTCGGGTTCTAGAGGGGATGAAGTGTCCCCGCTGCGGCTCGCGTGCGCTTCGTTTTGTGGGGATGGGTAGCGCACGCCTGGAGGCCGAGGTAAGGAAGGAGTTTCCGCAGGCTAAAATTGCCAGGATTGATGCGGATATTATGGGATCCCATGACTATGCCGGGGCGGTAAGGCTGCTGTTCAATGGGGGAAGCGATATCGTAGTTGGCACATCGATGGTTGCCAAGGGGCCACCTATTCCCCGGGTGGGGCTGGTTGGTGGGTTGGGGGTGGATGGGCTGTTGGCCCTTCCTGACTTTCGTGCCGCTGAGCGGACCTATCAGTACATTGTTGGATTGTCCGAACGGCTGCAGCAGGGAGAGCTCATTATCCAGACGCACTATCCGGATCATCATGCCGTCCTTGCCGCGGTTAATAATGACTACGATGGGTTCTACAAGCAGGAGAGCACTGAGCGGCGTGGGCTGTTCTACCCTCCTTTCTCACGGCTTGCCCGGCTTATCGCCCCCAATAACAGGGTTGAACGAACGGCCGAGGTTTTGCAGGGGTTTCCGGTGCAGGTACTTGGTCCTGTGCCTGTCTACGGCCGCCGTGGCCACCGGCAATTTCTGCTCAAGGGGAAGACGTTTTCCCTGGTTAGGGAGGCGTGTGTGGCGGCGATGCAGCAAATCCACGGGTTGGAGGTGGACCTTGACCCGGTCAGGTTTTAATCCAGGTGAATCTCGACGATATCCCCATCTTGCAGGACATGGTCGGTTGCGGTCTTTTGGCCGTCGAATTTTCCCGATCCCCAGATGCGCACGTATCTCAATCTCTCGGTGAACCCACGGTGAACCGCCGTGACCGCATCTAGCACGGTGCTTCCCAGGGGGAGCGTGTAAGGCTCTTTCTTGTCTGCTGGTCTTCCCGGTTGTTTTGTGTATACACGGATGATGTCAAGGGCGGCGAACACCTCTGTGGCCAGGGCAGTCAGCCCTGTCTTTTCCCTGGCCGAGGTGAGGATGGTGGGGAACAGGGATGATGCCTGATCAGCGGGGGTCTTGGGGTCAGCCAGGTCGGCCTTGTTGATTACGATGCGGCACGGGAGCTGTTTAATGGAGGGGTCCTGCCCCTGGGTTTTTTTCTTGACCAACCGGATCCGTCGTTTATCCAACAGCTTGGTTATCTCGTCTATCTGGGATGTTAATTCTTTGGGATTGCCCCCATTGAGTACGATGAGGGCAAGGTCAGCCTGGCGGATCAGGTTGTACACCCACGGTTCGGTGTACTCGGCCGTGACCGGTGGAAGGTCGATCAGTTGAACCGAGATATCGGCGCAGTCCATCATCCCAGGGACAGGTAGTGGGGTGGAATAGGGGTAGGCCGCTACTACCGGGTGGGCATGGGTTAGTGCGGCGAGCAGGCTCGATTTACCGGTGTTTGGGGGGCCGAGCAGGACGACCTGTCCTGCCCCTTCCCTCTGTACGTTGTCGGGGGAGCGATGGGTATCCTGCCCCGGTTTTTTCTTTTCGGAGCGGAGTTTGGCGATGCGGCGTTTTATATCGGCCTGCATCTTGTCCGTTCCTTTGTGTTTGGGGATTGAGGACAGCATATCCTCCAGGGCTGCGAGCCTGTCTTGAGTTGTCTGTGCGGCCCGGAATCTGGCGCGCGCATTCAGAAATTCCGGGGTCAGATTGGCTGGCATCTGCCCTCCTTTTGGCTCTTCGTCGTTTCGAGTGGGTAGCGTTTTCTCGTTGGTTGTTTGGCCTACCGCACCGGGCAGGCCCCGTGAAATACTTCCATTTCCTGTCATTGCACGGGGCAGGCAGTAGTGTTCGCACTCCGGATTATTTTACCACGAAGGACACGAAGAGGTTATAGGACAAAGCGCTTAATTCCACTCTTAAGCCTGGGGGGTGTAGTAGCCGGTCCTGTTTACTACACCCCCCGAGGTGACATT
>JAYEMK010000056.1:23634-27119 GCA_034718095.1 Candidatus Bipolaricaulota bacterium
CTGGCGCTACGGCCCTGTTCCGACATTGTGTGGTATTGCTATTGTGCTTCCCCCTATAAATTCGCGAATCAGCGCATCACCTGGGATCAATGTCTGATCTTCCACCTGGGTTTTGGTCAATCCCTGTACCGCGCCGAGGAGTTTGCTCACCCGGCGGTGGCGGATACGGGCGTCGAGGAACGAGGAGTACTGGGCCAGATCACTTTCCCGAGGCCACAGGCTATCCTTACCCTCGAAAAACGGTTTCAACGCCGGAAGGTCGAACGGCATTCCCCCGTTAAGCACGACATCCGCCAGCCCCTTCAACGGGATGATGCCAAACAGCTCACCAGCCCTTACATAGTACCAGTGAAGCAGGGTGGACAGGGGGGGATGATTACGATGTTTTGCGTCACGCAGCATTCTGCGTAACAGGCGTATGTCCTCGAATCTGGTCGGGCGGCGATCGGGGCCAGACCCCTGGTATAGGGGATTCATCGCTTCGATGTAGAGGCGAAATATGGCATGATCATCGATCCCTTCAGTTATCGGTGGGAAAAAACCGTGCAGGCAGTCGAGCACGAGGATCTGATCAGGCTCGATGCGAAGCGGGATCGTCCCCATCTGGCGTCCCTCCTTGAAACTATATACCGGTTTTTCTATTTTTTTTCCGGCGAGCAGTTGTTTTAGATGTGAGTTCAAAAGTTGAATATGCAGTGCCTCTGGAGTCTCATAGTTGCGGTCGTTGATCCAGTCTGTTGGATGTTCGATGAGGGGCCAGAAATAGTCATCCAGGTTGAGCATGCGAAAGCGAAGCCCATGCCCACTCAGGCGATCGGTCAGCTTGAGGGTTGTCGTTGTCTTCCCCGAAGAAGAGGGACCGCTGATCAGGATCATTCGGATCTCGTCTCCGGCATGGATGCGGCCCATCACGTTCTCCGCTGCCTCTTCCACTGTCGCCTCGTAGTGTGATATCGCCGCGCCGATGAGCTGGCCGATCCGGCTTGAGGTAATGATGGAGTTTAGCCCTGCCACAGTGTCGCAGTCATGTTCTTTGTTCCACGATAAAAATGGCTCCATGTGTTCTTCTGGATAGCCGTTTTGTATAAACTGTCCCTCGCTGATCGCCCCCTCGCGTACCCAATGATGGCCCCAGCGAAAACATGCGTAGGCATCGGCAGTTACGGTAAATCCATAGCTTCTCAGTACGTGCAGTGCCGTATCCTGGATCTCTTCGATAGTTGGGGGGAAATTTGATACCAGGTGTTTTGGATCACTGTTCAGGCAGATGACAATAAGGTCGGAGAGGAAACCGGCGATTCCATCGGTTGTACCGCCGGCGGAGAAGATCCGGTCGTTTATCCCATCCAGGTAGTCCCGCTCAAATCCACCGACGGAATCCGCTGCCCGTCGTAACGCATGGACGATCCGCTCCTGATCGAAGGTGACAAGGGCATGGTTCCTCTTCATCACCTTGCCGATTTTGTTTACTACAGCCATCGCCCACTAAGTATAAGCGGTTGCGACGGTCAAAAAAAGTCTTGCGGTACCCGGTTAAAACGGGATGTGGATCCCCGCCCCCAGGTAGAACCTCAAATATGCCGCTGCGATATCCGTAATGGGTGCAATGGGTGCGTAGTAGATGGCCTCCCCGGATAGATATGCGTTTGAAAATAGGTTCAATCGTGCACCAGCTATCCCCCCTACCAATATCTCAGATGTACTATCCGGTAATATTTTCAGGTATCCCCCGACCCCCAGATATGGGACAAATTGTGAATCCTTTGGGGCGAAGTAGCACTTTCCTGCCAACCCGAAAATCGTGGCAGAGGGGGTCTGTTCCTCATACTCCATCCCGAAGGAGAAGGCCACGCTCAGGCTGGATGAGATGTCCCCCTCGGCGACTACGGCGAAAGAAGGACCAGTCCCGATCTTTCCTTCCAGATCTACAGCCTGTCCTGCTAAAACCGGCGTTAATACCAGGGCGAGAAAAACAACAATGTAGGTTACCCTTCGCATAAAGATTATCTCCTTTTTGCAAGCTTCTAATTTTTTACCGCCCTCTAGCGGAAAGTACAAGCCAACTATAACACAAAACCGTGCCCAAACTCTGTAACGGCGATTACTTTTGCCTTGTTACCTATGTAGCCCCGCTTCAGACTAGCAGTCCCAATCCCACCAGGGGTATTCTGGCTTTACCCCCTTTAAGAGACGGATTTGCCACCGGATTTTTTGCACCCCATCCAGCTGATAGGGTAGCGTCAATGTGAGAAAATCCAGGCATCCAAGTGTTACCATGGCCGTGCCGAATGCAGGGTTATCGGCATAGAGTAAGGCCCCGCCAATCGAAAGGACAATGTCGAATATGTAGCCGGTAATGGCGGCACTTTTGGCTGCCTGTAGCTCCTCATGTAATTCATCCAATGCGTTCCACCGGTTATACTCCAGGCCCTGTAGATCCTGTGACAGCGCTTGAAAATACGGTATCAGGATAAAAACCTGTAAAATGGCTATTGCTGCAATGCGCTTCCGGTTCATCGGGCCCCCAAACTGCATAAGATGAGCTCAGTCTTCTGCCTCGTCGAGCGCCTCTTCAATTTTCTCCGCGAGTACACCGAGCTGATCCAGGAGTGAGTCGAATTCGTCGCGCAGGCGAGAGAGCTCCTCGATTAACGGTCGGACCTTTTCGATCATATCTTTCTTCGATACATAGGCCATATTAACCTCCTAATAGTATATAGTAATTACTCTTACTATAACCCAAAACTTGCCCCAGCAACCTCTCGCTGTTGAGGCCTGTCGGCCAATCTTGATGCCGCTCGCTGAAGCCCCTGGTCGCTGGTAACGAAATTAAGCTCTTTTAGCATGTCAAGGACGGCTTCGCTGTATTCCAGTTCTCCGTGTTCACCCCTCATTATTTTTCCGGCCAGGAGGCCGTCTACACGGGCCAGGGAGTCAAGCCGCTTTTTAAGCCTTGGTGAGCTTACATTGAGAACCCGCATTAGATGTCGTCTTGTATGCATGATATCAATTAGGATACCGGATCAGGGTACGATAGTTGGCTCAGTTGCCCTATAACAGAGGGAACTCCGTCACCTGTCTACTGGATAAGGCGTGTATGGTTAGCACCCAGGCCAGGGGAAAACACTAATGACACGAATAGATGAATTAAGTGACTGATTTGTGAGATTCGTGATCAGTTAATTCGTGAGATTTGTGATAGATGTTTAGTGCCCCGGCTCATTAGAAAATCACGAATAAATCACATAAAAATTTGTGGGATTCATGGTCATCCACGTACCGGAACGCTAAACCGGTACCCTTGAACCCATAAATCTTGTACGCCCGAGAGGATTCGAACCTCCGACCTTCGCATCCGCAGTGCGACGCTCTAATCCACTGAGCTACGGGCGCATGGCTGCGGAGGGACGGGGATTCGAACCCCGAGGCCCTTTCGGGCTTACCGGTTTTCGAGACCGGCTCCTTTCCGTTCGGTCATCCCTCCA
>JAYEMK010000057.1:0-25929 GCA_034718095.1 Candidatus Bipolaricaulota bacterium
TCTGTTCCTATGTGGGGCTTTGCCCAGAAATCGGGTCCAGATATAACAATTTTATACCTTGAGGCGGCCGATAGACCGCCAGGCATAGGGGCTTATGATACAACATTTCCGCCTAAAATCAAGCCACGAACAGGGCACTCAGGCGCACCTTTATTTTTTCTTTGCTGCCAGGGAGGGCTGGGCAGCCGCCTGTGCCTTTGTCAAGGGGCAAATCGATCCTGCTGGCCGCCATCCCCATCGGTGCGGTGACCATCCCTATCATTTCACTGTACATGGGGTTCTAACACTAATCGCGTCCCCGTTTGAGCCCCAATTCGCTTAACTGCGCCGGATCGACCGGCATCGGGGCCTCGGTCAGAGGGCAGAGACCAGTTGCAGTCTTGGGAAACGCGATCACATCGCGCAAAGATTTCTCCCCCGCCAACATCATGACCAGTCGATCGAGGCCGAGGGCAAAACCGGCATGCGGTGGTGCACCGTAGTCTAGCGCATGCAGGAAGAAACCAAACCGTGCCTGCGCATCCTCCGGAGATATACCAAGTACCCGAAATACCCGCTCTTGAAGCTCTCGGGAATGGATTCTGATGCTTCCACTTCCCAATTCGGTGCCGTTTAGCACCAAATCGTAGGCGGCGGAGAGCACAGAGAGTGGCTCCTCCTCCAGCCGTCCTACGTCCTCCATTCGGGGAGAGGTAAACGGATGATGTTCGCTGGTTATCCCCCCGTTCTCATCGCGGCTGAACAGAGGGAAGTCGGTCACCCAAAGGGCTTTCCACTCGTCACTCGCAAGTTTCTCTTGCGCTGCAATCTCCACTCTCAATCTGCCAAGTATCTCCTCGATCCCCCCACCGGCAAGGATGAGGATCAAATCTCCCGGCTGGGAGGAGAACTCATGCGCGATCTCCCCCATTGTGTCTGCAGGGAGGAACCTGGTCAGTGAAGACTCCATCTCCTCCTTATGCTTGATCCATAGCAGCCCCCTGGCGCCTGCAGCGATCGCGATCTCCTCCAGCCGATCAATCTGAGAGCGGGAATAGCCGGCACAACCGGTCAGATTTATCCCGGCCACTTTTCCCCCAGCATCGATGGCGGCTGTGAAGATACGAAACCCACCCCCCTTCACCAGATTGGATATATCATGGATCTCCATCCCGAAGCGCAGGTCCGGTTTGTCCGTCCCATAAGTATTAATCGCCTCGGCATGGCTCAGCCGTGGAAACGGAGAGGAGATATCAACGGAGAACAATTCCCAAAACAGCTTCGCCATAGCCCCTTCCATGATTTCCAGCACCTCCTCCTGACCGCGGGGGAAGGAGATCTCCAGGTCGAGCTGGGTGAACTCGGGTTGCCGGTCAGCGCGCAGATCCTCATCGCGGAAGCACTTGGCGAGCTGAAAATAGCGGTCGATGCCACCGATCATAAACAGCTGCTTGAACAGTTGCGGGGACTGGGGTAGGGCATAGAATCGCCCCTGCGAGATCCGGCTTGGTACGAGGAAGTCGCGTGCCCCCTCCGGGGTTGATTTGGTGAGCAGTGGGGTCTCGATCTCCAGGAATCCCTTTTCAGAGAAGTAATCACGGATATTCTTGAACACCCGGTGGCGTAGCCTCAAATTGTGCTGCATCCGATCCCGTCTCAGGTCGACATAGCGGAAGCGCAACCGCGTCTCCTCGGTCGTATCCGAGCCGTCACCTTCTATGAGAAAGGGCGGTGTACGGGACCGGTTAATGATCTCCAGCCTTTCGACCTCCACCTCGATCTCGCCTGTGTCCATCTCCGGGTTGATGTTCCCCGCACTGCGGGCTGCGACTGTCCCCATCACTGCGATGACGTCCTCCCGATTCAACCCACGCGCGGCCTCCGTGGGGGGGGTACCTCTTGGAAACAGAAGCTGAATCACCCCCGAGCTATCACGCAGATCCACGAAGGTAAGCGCGCCCAGATCCCGTCGGCGTTTCACCCAGCCGCACAGGGTTACCTCGCGCCCTATATCACGGGTTGAAAGATGGACACAGTAGTCGGTTCGCTGCATAAGAAAGGCCTCCGAGTCGGTTATGAATTGCTTGAATACTAAACATTATAGGGCGACCTATCTGGCTATGCAAAATATCCGGGTAGAGACATTTGTATATACACGTAAAAATATCTATACTATTTATTAGAGGAAGATGACAAATAATCGCAAGGTACAGATAACCGGCGGCGGGACGTATTTCGTGACGCTCCCCAAGGAATGGGCACAGAGGATGGGTATAGAGCGCGGGGCGCGGGTACGCCTGGTCGAGAATGCCACGGGAAGCCTCCTGTTGGTCCCGCAGATTCTGAAAGGGAAGAACAGGGTCAGTATGTCCCTGAACGGGAAGGAAAGACAGTGGATAGAGCGGGCGATCATATCCTGCTACATTACCGGGTTTGATTCGATAGAGCTAAACGGGGCCCCAATCACCCCAGAGCAACGGAGGGGGGTGCGACGAACCGCACAATCCCTCGTTGGACTGGAGATCATGGATGAGGCCCAGGATCGGATCGTCCTCCACTGTATGGTGAGCATGGAGGACTTTACCGCGGATGCTACCTTAAAGAGGATCCTCGCCATTACAAAGGCGATGCTTCAGGATGCAATCCGGGCGCTGATCGAGCAGGATCAAGAGCTGGCAAGCGACGTTATCGAACGGGATATGGAGGCGGATCGCCTCACGCTCGTCATATCCCGAGAGTTCGGGCTGTTGTTGCGTGATTTACTCCTGGAGAGACAGATCGAGATGAGCAGAATTCTTTTCTACGGCTATCACGCGGTAGCAAAAACATTGGAACGGATCGGAGACCACGCTGTAAAGGTATCTCAACTGGTCATCTCCCTGTCTCCGAGCCTCTCGGCAGAATTGGTCTCCGATATAGAGGAACTGTTTACATTTGCCCGTTCCACCCTGGAGGGGAGTGTGGTTGCGTTCATGAACACGGACATCTCATCCGCGAACGAGATGCTGGAGCGGCGGGAGCAGACTGCGGAATGGGAAGAGCGCATCTCCAAAGGTGGAAATGACCTACAGGTATTGTCCACCGTTTTCGACAGCCTGCTGCGGGTGCTGGAATACGCGTTTAACATCGCAGAGACCGTGCTAAACGTGGGAATGGTCGACCCCAACGCGGAGGCAGAATTTCCCATTATTCGGGCTCAGCCCCCTGGTCAGTGAGCCCTCCCTTGAAGAAGCTGCGGCCAAGAAGTTTATGGCGGTCGGTAAATTCCCCTGGCTTTGTATCGCGATCTATGTGTGTGGTTACCATATTTAGCTTCGCGGAGAGATTGTCGAAATAATAGACAGCGATAGCCTCCGCCGTTTTGGGAACTATCGCTGCCCCAAACTCCAACTCCCCATGGTGAGAGACAATTATGTGCTCCAGTAGTTCTGGTAATTGTTTATTCTGCCAGTCCATCTCATTGGCCGCTTCGCGCACCATGTCGCGTCCAAGCAGGAGATGTCCGATCAGGCGGCCATTAAAACTGGGCTGGGGGGCAATTGGATTCTCCAATTCTCTGACCTTGCCTATATCGTGCAGGACCGCCCCGGCGAGTGCCAGCCCGCGATGGAGCCTGGGATAAAAATCAGCAAAATGTGCTATGCCCGCCGCCACCTCCAGGGTATGTTCAAGTAGTCCGCCGAGGTAGGCATGATGATAGCTTATGGCAGCTGGATACCGCTTGAACTGCTGTTCATTTGCCGCCAGAAGCCCTGTTGTCAGCTGGCAAAGCTGAGGTGGGGTAATTGTCTTTACCAATCCCTGCAGCTGTTCCCACATCTGTCCAGGATCTTGTTTGCTGGTCGGGACGAGTATCGCGGGTTCAAATCCGGGGATCTCCCCCTCCTGTTGCTCGTAGGACTGTATCCGTTGGATCTTGTTCACAATAACCTGCAACGAGCCGCGATAGGTATCGGTCTTGCCCTCGACAAATACGAACTCCCCCTCATCGAACTTATCACCGTAACGCTCTGCCGCCTCACTCCAGGCACGAGCGGGGATCGTACCGGTCCGATCAGCGAGTACCAGTTCCAGATAGAAATCTCCGTTGCGCGTCGTGCGTTGCGCCTTCCGCTTGGCAAGGAAAAACTGGGCGATAGAATGTCCTTCACTCAGATCCTTAACCATGATGTGCCTCATCGGATAAGAAAGTTCCTTACCAAGATAATCTCCGAACCGTTTGGCCGTCACCCTCTCTCCTTTCTCTATATTGTTCAGTCTCTTGAGGTATAAATGAAAACCGCCATGTTTTTACCCTCCATCAGACATCATACCAACTCCGAATGGATATGTGAAGACTACAAACGGTTCTTAAGCCTGCGCCATAAGACGACAGGCACCCCTCTTCGCCTGAATGGGAACACCAGAAGGGCGCCTGCGACAAAGCCACCGATGTGGGCAAACCATGCCACTCCTCCGGCAGTACCGATAGAACCCATCCCACTAAATACCTGTAGGACAAACCAGAACCCGAGGAATAAAACGGCCGGCACGGTAACAATACGCAGGAAGAAGAAGATGGGAACCAGTGTCAGCACCCGCGAATAGGGAAACAGCATAAGATAGGCAGCCAACACCCCGGCAATGGCACCGGAGGCACCGATTTGGGGGACAGAACTCCCAATCCCTGCCGCTATCTGAGAGAGCCCCGCCGTCGCACCGCACAACAGATAGAACACAAGAAACCTTCCGTGTCCCATTGCGTCCTCCACGTTATCCCCAAAGATCCATAAGTATAGCATGTTTCCAAGAATATGTAGCAACCCTCCGTGCAGGAACATCGATGTTAGCAGGGTCAACCAGACAGGAATAGGGATAATCGGTGGAAGGTCCGTGCCAGAGAGGAATTCGGCCGGGATGAGGGCATACTGAGCGATGAAGTAATCTGAACGGGAAAGGGGGTACAATTCGGGTGGATTTCCCCTTATGCGGTAAAGTTTGTATGCATTGGGATCGAACACCGGGGGATAAAGCTCACGCTCCACCCACGGGATGCCATCGTTAACCACCTCGCCCTGTGTTCCCAGGTAGCCTTGCCACAGAAACACAAGAAGATTTAGAATAATCAGCCCGACCGTTACAACCGGGAACGTCCTGCTATGTTGAAAGTCGCGAAGTGGAATCATACAGTAATTATACTAATGGTTGTTGCTGGTTCACAACGAAAATCGGAACCAGCGTATAAGGGGTAGTAATTAAAGGAGGATCTATGGAATTGCTTAAACAGCTATCTGAGACAGCCGGTATCCCCGGGCATGAGGAGCCGATCCGCTCCATTATCAGGGACGCTTTATCCGGACATGTTGACACAATCGACATTGACAACCTGGGAAACCTGATAGCCCATCGAAAGGGGGCCGGGCCGGTAGTGGCAATAGCCGCTCACATGGACGAGATCGGATTTATCGTAAGCTTCATCGAGGAGGATTCTGGCTTTTTGCGCATCCATCCCCTGGGGGGATTCGATCCCAAGACACTTATCGCTCAGCGCGTCCTGGTGCATGCAAAGCACGGTGAGCTTATCGGCTGTATCGGGAGCAAGCCGGTTCACATAATGTCGGAGGAGGACCGAAAGAAACCGGTGAAACTCACCGACCTTTTCGTCGACCTTGGCCTATCCAAAGAAGAGGTGAAAAAGCGGGTTTCAGTAGGAGACACCATAACCCTGCGACAGGAGTTCCTCACCTATGAGTCGGTCCTCTCGGGAAAGGCGTTGGACGACCGTGCTGGGGTCTACATCGCCATCGAGGCGATCAAACGGGCTGAGAAGATCGGGTGTGACCTATATTTCATCGGCACAACTCAGGAGGAGGTCGGTCTACGTGGGGCACGGGTGGCAGGGTTCACCGTAAAACCACAGATAGGGATTGCCTTAGATAGCACCATTGCCGCTGACATGCCCGGCGTTCCCGGCCAGGAACAGGTGACAAGGTTCGGTGCCGGGGTCGCGATAAAGCTTACAGATTCCGCCTCCATCTCACATCCCGGGTTGGTACAGGCACTGCGTAGACTCGCCGAAGAGAGGAAGATCCCTTACCAAATGGAGATCCTTCCCCATGGAGGGACCGATGCCGGGGCGTTGCAGATGGCACAGGGTGGGGCAGCTGTGACCACACTGTCTCTCCCGACCCGCTACGTCCATTCGGTAGTGGAGATGGCCCACCAAGGGGACCTCGAGGCGATGATCTCGCTCCTGAAGGCGTTCATCGAGGAGGCGGGATCGATAGAGCTTGAGCTTCCATGAAAAAGACACTATTTAGGGATTTTGACCTCGTCGCGACCATGGACGCCGACCAGCATGAGATAAGGGGCGGCTACGTCCTGGTTGAGGGAAACAAGATAGTAGCAGTGGGGGAAGACCCCAACGGAATTCGAGCGGATGAGATCGTTGACGGGCATGGAAAAGTGCTACTGCCTGGGCTGGTTAATACGCATCACCACCTATACCAAACATTATTCCGAAACATCCCCGGCGCTGCGAATAAGAGGCTATTCGACTGGCTTGTGTTCCTGTATAAACGCTGGGGGAAAATCGATGCAGATGCGGTGCGCACAAGCGCAATCATCGGCCTTTCCGAGCTTCTTCTGTCCGGGACAACGACGAGTTCGGATCATTTTTACCTCTTCCCGCACGGGCAGGATGATCTGTTCGACGCCCTGGTTGATGGGGCACACACCGCCGGGATCAGATTTCACCCATGCCGCGGATCGATGTCGCTGTCCAGAAAAGACGGGGGTCTACCGCCCGATTCGGTTGTCCAAAGCGAGGATGATATACTCCGTGATTCACAGCGGGTCATCGAGGCCTATCATGACTCAACACCGCTTTCGATGCTGCGCGTTGCCCTTGCCCCCTGTTCTCCTTTTTCCGTGACCCCTGACCTCATGCACAAAACAATTGAGCTCGCCGATGAGTACGAGGTACTCCTTCACACCCATCTCGCCGAGACGGTTGATGAGGAGTCATTCTGCCTAAAGAAATTCGGGGCTCGGCCGGTTGATTATATGGCGGGGCTCGGCTGGCTGCGCGACGACGCCTGGTTTGCCCACCTCGTTCATATAGGACCTGGAGATATAAAAAAACTGTCCGCAGCAAAGGTGGGGATGTCGCATTGTCCGAGTTCCAACATGATGCTCGGCTCAGGGATTGCGCCAGTCGCAGAGCTCAAAAAAACCGGGGTGCGGGTGAGCCTCGGGGTTGATGGTTCGGCCAGCAACGACACTTCGAACATGATTCGCGAGGTGCGCCAGGCGATGCTCCTACAGCGGGTGCGCTACGGGGCGGAGTCGTTCTCCGCCCGTGATGCGCTCTACCTCGCGACCATGGGCGGGGCCATGGTCCTCCACCGCGAGGGGGACATAGGATCGCTCGAACCGGGGAAGGCGGCGGATCTGATCGCGTTCGACCTATCCGGGATCGAGTTTGCCGGGGCGCATGCCGATCCATTGGCAGCGATCGTCCACTGTGCCGCCGATCGGGTGGATCTGTCAATGGTAAACGGAGAGATCCGTGTTCGAGACGGACGACTCGTCGATGAGTCACTCTACGAGCTCATCCCCCGCCATAATGAAATCTCACAACGATTGATTGCGGGATAAAATCAGTGCATATATAGCCCAGGCCGGCGATCGGAGAGGATATCGTTGTAAGAATTGAGCGATTTATCGCGTGCCTGTATCGGGTCGATCTCGATCACCCGTACCTCCTCACCATCCGCAGAGAATCTTACGATGATCTCCCCCCGTGGGGACACGATCTGGCTCTCTCCGGTGAAGTGCAATGACTGATCGCCCCGCGCCTCGGTGCCTATCCTGTTGGCGGTGGCGGTGAACACCCCGTTTTCCAGTGCCCGTACACGCATCGTCAACTGCGCATAATCTGGGATAACCAAGTTGGCTGGATGTGCGATGATGTCGGCACCGTTCAATGCCAGTGTCCGAGCCGCTTCGGGGAACAGATGATCAAAACAGATCATCATTCCCACCCTGGCCTGTCCAATGTCGATTACTGGTGGCGGCCTCTCCCCTGGCGCAAACCAGCGCTTTTCCTCGAAGAATAGATGAATCTTGTGATAGATAGAAAGGACCCCGGAGGGACCGACCAGGACCGCAGTATTGTAGATCTGCCCGTCAACATGTTCCGCGAGACCGGCCACGATATGACAATGCTGTCTCCGCGCAATGGTGGCGAGGAACTGCGTTATTGGCCCGTCTGGCACATGCTCAGCCAGGCCTGCAACCTCTTCCTTTGTAGTGAACTGGTACCCGCTCGCGAAAAGCTCCGGCAGGACCCACAGGTCTGATCGCTTCTCACCGATAAGACTTTGCACATGGCGGAGGTTTTTCTCCACCTCGCCGAAGATGGGTTCAGTCTGGACAATTCCAACATACATGACGATTAATGATACACGTGTCCATCAAAGAAGGCCAATATATCTTATTTCTCCGCGGATTGTCTTAGCGCCAAGCGCTCGGCCCACCCTTCATTCTCATGGCCTGGAAACTCATCAGGAGTCGGATCTTCCTGCCTCTCGTGGTGAATTATCGGCATCCGTACCGAGTATGCTCTCTATCATATTCTGCAGTCTGGGATGGTGCGTACCGCGCCAGTAGAGCTTGTGGCAATTTTGGCAGATAAAGTATTCCTCCCGCCACGCAGCCACCTTCGGCGGGATCCGGTCACGAACAACTTCTTTGTCCACGGGCGCAAGGAGCCCGTTGCATACCAGGCAGCGGCTAAACGGCCGCACCTCAGCAAAGAGGTCAAAGCGCTGCAGGATCTCTCGCGCCTGCTCAAGCGGCTGGGTGGAACGAACCCAATAACCATGGGTAACTATGTTTTTCTTGAGAAGCCCTCGATCGCGGGTAAGGATAATACGCCCCTCATCCACCGAGGCCGCAACGATCTCTGTGTCCGTGTGATGGGACGAATATGAGACATCGAATCCTAACAACCGTAGAAGCCGGGCAAGCTTCCCCAGATGCACATCGGCGACAAAGACAGTGCGACGTAGTGGCCTTTCCCGTACCCGCAACAGCGGGGCAATATTAAGACTTTCAAAGACAGGATAAACGGCGACGCGATCGTCCCTGTGCAACCTGTGGGTAAAATCAACTGAACGACCATTTAACAACAGCAAATCTACCTCTGTATGTGGTACGCCAAGCGATTCAATCGCATCCTTGACAGGCGGGTTGCCATAGAAGTCATACGAGATATTCCGCTGCCGCTTTCCAGTCGGCAGAAAGTCATTCAGCTCGGCATAGAAACGAAAGATGGACGTCTTCATATAGTGTTATCCTATCACAATCGGCCCTTGCCCTCTATCAATGGCGGGGCGTAGATTCGAGAGATCAATGATCCTGTGCCGTGCCGGTTGAGAGCACCAGCAAAAAGCCAACCACCTGTATTCCCGCCATTGCCATAAACATCCCCCGAAATCCGAGGATCGGTACAATGGAACCTGCGATGATGGGGCCAATAAACCCGCCGAGCCCGCGGCTAGATTCATACATCCCCAACATGACCCCTTGTCTCTCTCTGGGGATCAGATCACCGATGTGGGCGATCGATCCCATATAAATGGATGAGAAGGCGATCCCCAGGGTGAAGAATCCCCCCGCCATTCCCCATCCTCCCCTGGAGAACGCGAAGATCACCGGAACGAAACAGGAGAGCCCAAAACCGGCAATGAAAACGGCTTTTCGTCCTACCCGATCCGCCAGTCGTCCGAACAGAAGCATCGCGATGACCTGCACGGCATGATTGAGTGCATTGATCGCCCCCATTGATTGAGTAATAATCGCCAGATTGGCCATGTAGACAAAGATCAAGGACAACGCCCCGGCATTCCCCATCTGCCTCAATACTGTCCCCAGGTAGAGCCTCCTCAGGCTTGCCGTCGCCAACCAGCTGCGGGCCGATTCGTGTACTTTTTTGCTGCGTACCTCCTCATCAGGCACCCTAAGTAGGATCAATAGGCCGAGGACCGGGATAAAAAGCAGCGTTATAAAGCTCCATTTAAATCCCAATGACCCCAGCAGCAAACCGGCTATAATCACACCTGTCATTAGCCCCAGTGCCCTTGAAGAGCTGAGCCAGGAGAGATCCCTCCCTCGGCTGGATGGGGAACTCGACGCCGAGACCACACTCATTGCGATAGGGGATACCCCGGCAACGAGGAACGCCTGCAGCAAAACGGCGGGAAGCACAACTGAAACGGGAAGCAGTAACGCAAAAACTCCAATGACAACAGCATCTCCTGTCAGTAGCATGAACAGAAGCCGCCGTCTGCGGAAGCGATCGCCAAGCGACCCCCACAAGGAGCTCCCAAATAGCAGCCCGAGCCAGATAAAGCTCGTGCTGAGACTGATGACGATGGGCTGACTTCCCAGCTCTTTTAGATAGAGCTGTGGCAACATCCGCAATGCACCATAAGTGATAAAGGTCAAGCCAGAGATAACAGCCAAAGAGAGCTGCCCGCTCCCTTTCGATAACAGTGATCGGCTACTGTAAGGATTCGACTCTGTCACAATAATACCCCAGGATATCCGCTTCCGCTGGATCTTTCTAATAAGCGGCCATTTGAAAAGTTAGCAGCTGGTATGTATGCTCGTAATTGAGTAGCAAGGTGCAGTATAAAATCGGCTTATCTTTATCTGAACCGGTAACTGGACAAAAATGCCCAGATCGACCATCTAATGTATTTACGTTACGGCACTGGAGGTAGGTCAGGTTGAAGGCGAAACAGTATGACAAATGCTCCACCGAGGAACTCCTTGCCGAGCTCGATAGGCAATCAGCCAGTAGTAAACAGGGCGAAGATGTCTCCGCCCTCAAGCGGGAGATCGTGCGAAAAAATGTAGGGCTGGTAGCAGGAATCGCTCGAGAATTTCTTCACTCCAACGAGCCTTTGGAAGATCTGATCCAGGTGGGTTACATCGGGCTACTTAATGCGGTACACAACTTTGATCTCAAGAGGGGAAATAAGTTTAGTACCTACGCTACATACCTGATTAAGGGTGAGATCCGCCACTATATTCGTGATAAGCACGGAACGATAAAGATCCCCCAATGGATTCAAGAGTTGAACTACAGGGTGAACAGGGCCGAAAAGCGGCTGGTTGAACAAAAGGGACGATTCCCCACCATCCGGGAGCTGGCCGAGGAGTTAAACATCTCTGAGGAGGGGATAGGGGAGGTGCTCAAGGCGCGAAACAGCATGAGCTATGTGTCAATTGATCACGCCCGACGGGCTGACGATCCACGTCCTACGATCGATGTCAAAAAGATCAGAAGCCTACGCAGAGAACCTTTCCCCTGGGAGCAGCGGGTGCAAATCATGACAGCAATCGACAGACTTACCGATCTGCAGCAAGAGGTGATAAGCGGCCTTTTCTACAACCAGAAAAGCCAGACGGAGGTAGGGGAAAAGCTCGGTTTCTCCCAACGGCAGATCTCCCGGCTCAAGAAACGGGCATTACAGGAATTGAGAGGATTATTGGAGCCGGAAGGAAATTTACCCGGCTGAACCTGTTCATCTTCGGGCATAATATCAGTGAAGCAGATGCGGCTGGCTAACAATCGGTGATCGCAATGGATGAAAATTTTACTAGTTCGCAGTTTGAGCAAGGCCTCTCGATACTCATAATCCTGGGTGGGGTGATCGAGAAACTGAGAAATGTTGCCACCCTACTTCAGGAGGGAAAGCAGAATAAGGCCCGCTCCACGCTGCAAAAACTCCCTACACAGGTTGAGCAGTTGATCACTACCCTGTCCTCAAGGGAGCTTTCCTTTCCCTCAGGTAAGGCGACAAAGGAAGAGTTCATCTCCCAGCTGCAGCTTGTCCAGGAAGACATCGCGGAGGTAAAATCCTCAATTAAAGTAGAATGAATAGGGGGCATCGCATAAGCATTTTCTCATGCTCGATTTAAGGCGCGGAGAAATAGGATAGGTTTTCGCGTCAGAACCTGGCCCTGTGAAGTTCTCGCTTATCTTCTCCCGGTCGCATGTAGTATTCTCTTTTCTCAAGGTTAAGCATGTTAGCAATGAGGCTTTGTGGAAAAATTCGGATGCGGGTGTTCAGATCATGGACTACGGCGTTGTAGTATGTGCGTGAGCGTTGTACAGCGTCGTCCACCTTCTCCATGGTCTGCTGAAGGCCAAGAAATTCCTGGTCCGACTTGAGTTCAGGATAGTTCTCCACCACTACGAATAGCGACCTCAACGCCTCCTTTAACCCTTCCTCGGCAATTGCCTGCTCCTTGGGGGTGGAGGCATCAATCGCCCTGGCACGGGCCAGCTCTACCTGCTCGAAGACCTCTTTTTCCTGCGTGGCGTAGGCCTTTATTGTCTCCACCAGGGTGGGGATCAAATCCCAGCGTCGCTTAAGTTGTGTGCCAATATCCCGCCACAATGCCTCTGCCCGGGCCCCTAGCTTTACGAGGCGGTTATAATTCAATACCCCCCACCCAAGGATGGCTAACGCGATCAATATTAAAATAAAGCCGATACTCATCTTACCCCCTTTTACAGGATTGTACTGGCGAAAGGGGTAAATTCAAATACCTTCTCCCCAGTTCGTATTACCGGGGCTGGGCGATTTACCAGCGATCTGTCATCACCTATTGAAACCGCAACAGCGTGCCGTTAACCTGGGAGAAACATCGTCAAGGAGGAGAACAAGCGTGGAGCAGATCATCGAACGGGCTATTGCCAAGAGTAACGCTGACTATACAGAAGTGCGCCTTGAGCGATCACTGCGTAGCCAGGTGCTATTCCAAAAGGACAAACTGGAGAACCTGGAATCATCGAGCGAGGTCGGTGGGATCGTAAGGGTTTTTAAGGATGGAGGATGGGGGATCGCTGTAGTAAACGATATTTCTCAGCTACCGGAAAGGGTGAGCAATGCGACTCGGGCAGCGAGACTTGTAGCCTCTCACGGTTCTGCGTCCGTGGGGCTTGTTAAGGTGCCGGTCGTACGGGAGACGGTGCGCGCCGAGCTAAATAACGATTTTAGGTCCGTCCCCCTTAAAGAGAAGAAAGAACTCGCCGAAAACTATAACAGGATTCTTCTCTCATACGACAAGCGGATCGTCTCCACACAGGCACGCTACACCGATTTGTTTCGCGAGGTGACCTTTGCAAATTCTGAGGGGACATTCCTAATCCAGGAGGTTCCGGATATAACGCTTCTCCTCGCTGCGGTGGCAAGCGATGGGGGGAAAAACATCCAACAGGGATTCGAGTCCATAGGAGAGGCTGCGGGATTCGAGCTTGTCCTCGGGCGAGAGGGGGAGGCCCGCAGTGCTGCAAAGCGGGCGGTCGACCTTCTTAGCGCAAAATCTGTCAAGGGTGGACACTATACAACCGTACTCGATCCGCATCTTGCCGGGGTCTTTATCCACGAGGCATTCGGACATTTGTGCGAGGCCGATTTCCTGTTCAAAAACGAGAGGTTGGCAAAGATCATGACCCCCGGCACCAGGTTTGGGAACGAGACGCTAAACGTGGTCGACAACGGATACATGCCGGGACTGCGTGGGAGTGTTCCCTACGACGACGAAGGGGTCGTCCGTGCGAAGACTCACCTGATTACAAATGGTGTCCTGACAAGCCTTCTCCACTCGCGAGAAACGGCAGAAAGGATGGGGGTCTCTCCCACCGGCAACGCCCGCGCCATCTCCTACGAGTACGAACCGATCGTCCGGATGACCAATACCTATATTGAGTCAGGTGATAATACTCTCGCCGAGATGATGTCAGGGATCGATCGAGGAATCTACGCTATCAAGGCCTACGGCGGACAAACCATGTTTGAGCAATTTACCTTTTCCGCTGCCTATGCCTACATGATTGAAAATGGAGAGCCGGGGGAAATGTTGAGAGACGTGGTCCTGACCGGGAACCTCTTCGAGACGCTTCGCTCGATCGACATGATCGGGGATGATCTTCAGATTCACGGAGGGGCCGGTGGCTGTGGCAAGGGAGGGCAATTCCCCCTCCCGGTGACAGACGGCTCACCCCACATCCGTATCCAGAATGTTACGATAGGAGGTAAGTAAATGGACGGTTTACTAAACGCGCTCAGGGAAAAGGTCGATCAGGCAGAGGTCTACCACCTGAAAACCCAAGCCATTCCGATTGAATTCCGCTCAGGAAGACTTGAGTCAGTCAAGATCAAACAGACCGAAGGAATGGCATTACGCGTGCTCAGCGACGACCGCCTCGGTTTCGCCACGACCACCGATATGAAGGACCCGTCTGAGTTGATCGCCTCAGCGATTGCCTCCGCGGCATTTGGGGAGAAAAGTGATTTCAGCTTTCCAGCAGAGACAGATCACTCTCATCCTGATGTATACGACCATGCTATTGCAGACATCTCCGAGGAAGAACTCATTAAAACTGGGGAGGAAGCAATCGCGCGATTACACGACGCTGAACCGGAGGCTGACCTGAACGTTACCATAAACAAAGTGATAGAAACGGTAGCTATCAGCAACACCGCCGGTTGCAATCTCGAAGAGAAACGAACCCATCTCTCCCTGGGGATAGAGGCAAGAAAGACCCGGGAGGGGGATATCTTTACCATCTTTGCCGAGGGGGATGCACGTTTTAATGAAGATCTCTCCGTTGATCCGCTTGTAGACCGGTTAATCCATTACTTCGCCTATGGGAAAAACATCGTTCCTGCACCGGCAAAAAAACTCCCTGTAGTCTTCACCCCGCAGGGGGCGATCACCCTTTTGCTTCCACTCATTATCGGATTTAACGGAAAATCTGTCTACATGGGAACCTCTCCCTTGAAGGGTCGAATTGGGGAAGAACTATTCGATCCCCGTTTCTCGCTCGCGGATGATGGAACCCTTCCCCGTGGGCCGCGAAGCAGCGGTTTCGACGACGAGGGGACACCAACCGTTCAAACCCCTCTTGCGTCGAACGGCATTATAAAAGGCTTCCTCTACGATCTCAGGACCGCTGCCCTGGCTGGGACGGCCCCGACTGGGAACGGTTATAAGGGTGGACTGCTCGGTCGCGGTGGATTCCGCACCCCGCAAAGCGTTGGGATAGGCAATATTCTGGTCTCCGTGGGGGACAAGGATGAGGACGGGATCATCGCCCGGATTGAGGAGGGGTTGATTGTTGACAGCGTCCTGGGATTGGGGCAAGGCAATATCACCACCGGGGAATTCTCCAATAACGTAGCAGTGGCGTTCAAGATCGAAAAAGGGAAGATCGTCGGCCGCGTAAAAAACACAATGATTGCTGGTAACACATACAACCTGTTGAGAGAACACCTGATCGCATTGGGCGATAGAGCGCAATGGGTACACGGAACGGTACGTACCCCTATGATCGCTGTCGATCAAGTGAACGTCGTTGGACAACGCGGGTAACAAAACGGTGATGTAGGTATTTTTTTCTGGATCCCTTAGAGGTGATTTTTATTTGGGTTACAGCTTTTCTTAGCGCCTTTGCGAGAGGCAAGATTTTTCCCTCGCCCGTTCGCTTTGCTCACTCAAGCCACGGCAGCTCACGAGCCCGTGCCCCAGGGGCTCATGATCGATTGACCTTATGGATCGCCTGCCCGAGGGCGTTTTCCGCTGCCTCCTTCACCCCCTCAGGCAGGGTGGGATGGGCGTGGACACTTTTGACAATCGCTGAGAGTGAAAAGCCATTCTGTACAACAATAGAAAACTCTGCGATCAATGTCGATGCCTCCGCCCCGATGATCTGCGCGCCAAGTAGACGCCCATCCCTGGCATTGGCGACAACCTGAAGAAATCCTTCGGTCTCTCTCATCCCTTGAGCCTTTCCAAGTGCAGCATACGGGAAACGACCGACGGAGATTTCGTACCCTCTCTCCTTTGCTTTTTTCTCCGAGAGGCCGGTAGAGGCGATCTCGGGGTCGGTAAAGACCACCTGGGGAATATTTCCGTAATCCAGAGGAAGTTCATCACCGACAAAGACGGCGGCAAGCTTTATCCCTTCCCTCGAGGCCTTGTGGGCGAGCATCGGCCCGGGAACGAGATCGCCAATCGCGTAAACACCGGGAACATTGGTCTGCAGATCACCATCAACCGTGATGAAACCTTGTTTGTCCAGCTCGATTCCCACTGTCTCCAGACCGATATCCGTTGTATTAGGTCGGCGCCCTACGGCAAGAAGTATTCTGTCCGCAGCGACGGCATCACCGCCTGCGAGCTGGACCATTGCCCCCTCCGTTGTCTCTTCAATCGATTGGGCAGGAGTATTTACACGGATGTCAATCCCTTGTGCTTTGAGCGAACGTTTCAAGGTGATGATGGTGCGGCGATCAAGATCGAGCCCGGGGAGGAGCTCGGGCATCATCTCCAGTACGGTTACTCTACTCCCCAACCGATTGTAGATCGTGGCTAGCTCCAAACCGATCACCCCGCCGCCAATAACAACCAGCCTGTTTGGAATCTCGGTAAGCGCCAATGCATCATCTGAGGACCAGACACAGGGCTCACTGAAATTGAACCCGGAAAGTTCGATCGGCAATGAGCCTGTAGCGATCACAATCCTTTCTGCGGCAACCCTTTCCCCGGTAGAGAGGTTGATTTCCTCAGCCGAAGCGAGCATCCCTCGTGCCCTATAGACCGTTATCCCATTCGCCTCAAGGAGAAAGTCGATCCCCTCCACCATGGTGGAGACCACCTTCTCTTTCCAGGAGGCGAGCCGCTCAAGGTCGATGGCTGGAGCTGGAAATTTTATACCCATCTCCTCTGCGTCCCTCGCCCGCTCCAACAGTTTTGTCGCCGAATAGAGTGCCTTGGTAGGAATACAACCCCTGTTGGTGCAGACCCCTCCTAGATCCCGCTCCTCTATCAGGGCGATCTTCATCCCAAGCTGGGCCATTCGGATGGCGGCAACGTATCCACCCGGTCCCGCACCGATGATTGCTGCATCGTAGTTCATGCCTCTCCTCTCATATTTCAGCTGATTGTTTAAGTGATTAGGTGGTCAGAATCCGGCTGCTTGATGTGAACATAGGCCTTAGATTGGTTTCGGTTTTTACCCCTCCTTGCGGCGGGGCTCTTTCGCCCTTCTCTTCAATTCATCTATTCTGTCAACAAAAGCGCGCGCTGATACCGGGTCCGCCCCTTCCAGATAGAAATCCCTCCTTCCGACAGCTACGCGCAGGTTTTTTCCCCTGAGAGAGGCGGTTACCTTATCCAATTTAATCTCGCGTCCGATCCCAAAAGCACTTAGTGACCTGTCGATGAGCAACTTAGTACCACGAGAGATCACCCGCTGCAAAAATGAAGCAAAGACACCTGCCTCCTCCCTGCGTAAATGATCACTCTCCTTCATGGTCTTCTCGAGCTGTTCCTGGATCTCCTTGGCCAGTTCGATTACTATTGTCCCTCGCTCGGTGAGGATAAGGGTTATTTTATTTTTTTCACCGGAGAGACGGGCCACCTCAGCCATCCATGCCACCTCGTAGACCCGTATCTTCCCTAATCCCTTGAGGTCGGGCCTCCCCACAGGTATGTAGTGCAGCCCGTCAGAAAGGTAGGTGGACCCCTTGATCTTCTCCGTGACCAATATCTGTCCACTCTTTGCCAGATTGGAGATCCTTTGTGACAGATTTACCGAATGGCCGATCATGTCAGACTCAGTCATTACCGGTGTCCCGCTTGCCAGGCCTATGCCCACGTCAATAGGCTCCTGCAATGATTTCAGGTTGCGGTCGCGAATGTGCCTCTGGATCAACACGGCGGTTTTGACCCCCTGAATCGGGCTTGCGAAAGCCGCCATAATACCGTCCCCCAGAATCTTGACTATAATACCTCCCTGTTCCTCGATCTTCTCCTTGAGAAGGGTATTATGGATCTGCGCCAACCGGTAGGCGGCGTGGTCCCCTTCACGTGCTGTGTAGGAGACAAATCCGCGAATATCACTGAACATAACTGCAATTGCTTCTCCGGACTCGAGCTTTTGCCGGATCAACTGCCAGTTTTTCAGCCTGGTACTTAATGATATCAAACTTATACCTCCACCCTGGAAAAGGATCCACCAGTATTATATCATGCTATGCATGGGTGAAAAATAAGCTGTACCAATTAGGAGGGAAAATGGACAAGAGAGAACTCGATCAACTCGTCAAGGAACGGATTGCGCTCCTCAGGAAGGCCCCTCTCTTTTCAAGGGTCAATGATAAAGGTCTCACAGCCATCGCGCGTTCGGCGGTGGTGCAGGAAATTGATGCCGGTACGAAGATCGTGAGCGAGGGGAAGACAGGGGTTGGATTCTATCTAATTCTGGAGGGGAGTGTCCGGGTTGTGCGGGGGGAGGAGGAGCTCGCCGTACTGAAGAAGGGCGATTTCTTCGGTGAGATGGCACTGCTTGATTCCGAACCACGCTCAGCGAACGTGATTGCGATTGAGGACATTCGGTGTCTTGTCCTGAAGCGGTGGGACATGAAGGGGATCGTCGCCACGAATCCGGAGGTGGCCCTACGGATGTTGGAAGAAGTGGCGAGGAGATTGCGGCAGGCCGATAGTGAGCTAAGCTGAAAGGATGGATAAGCTCACCGTAACCTGCCTTGGATCGGGAGCGGCACTTGCCAGGGACAGACTCTGGAGCTCGCTTCTTCTCGATGAGCGTATCCTGTTCAGCCTTCCCCCTACGGCAGTTTCTCAACTTCACCGGCTGGGAAAGGATCTAACAGCGATCAGCCATATCTTTATCAGCCACCGCCATGCCGATCATTTCTTCGGATTGCCGTTTTTGCTCCTCTACTACTCGTATCTCTACAGTCGAGATGAACCCCTATATATCATCGGCCCTGCCGGAATGCAAGAGGCCACCCAATGCCTGTTCGACCTGGCGTGGCCTGATTTGAAGGAGAGGGGAATCGAACCCAGCGTCCCGATAATCTATGTCGAGGTGAAAATGGATGGGTGGTTTCAGGCGGGTGAGATTGAGTTTCAGGCATTGCGAATGGAGCACTTCAGTATGGTGAGCTATGGATATCGCTTCCGCTACAAAGGAAGGGATATCGCCTTTACCGGGGATACGGGTGACTGCCCACAGCTGTGCCGCCTGGTCGACGGGGCGAACGTTGTCATTACCGAATTCACCCATCCACGGCCCTCCACCGACCCGGGGCACATGGATGCCACTGCGGTCTCCTCTTTGGCTCAAAAGCTGCGTACGAAAGGTGTAAGTGTACTGGCCACTCATCTGGAGGGGGAGCCAACGAAGATCGATGGCGTGACGATCTGCCACGATGGGGAGACCTATCAGGTATAGAAACTGTTATAAAACCCTTCAGCCCACTATAGGGGCTCAGAGATCGTCTATCCTCTCTCGTAGCAATCGCGACAACGTGCCTCGTAGGTCCCCTTTCCCCCCACCTTGATCACCGGTCCGTTCACCGGGGCAGGCCTTCCATCGATCAACCGCTGAGTACGAGTGGCAACCTTTCCACACTTAACACAGACAGCCTGTAACTTATCGACCTGATCACCCAGAGCCATGAGTGTCGGCATGGGGGCGAACGGTTCCCCGGCAAAGGTGAGGTCAAGCCCGGCCACGATAACCCTCTTTCCAAGTGCAACCAAATTCTCACACAATCCAGGAAGGCGTTCTGAGAAGAAGTTGCCCTCATCAAAGGCGACAACTGAGCTCTCGCTAAGTGCCGGGCCCCTGACGATCTCCCTCAAGGTGTCGAGCGATTCTTTTCCTGGATCAAGTGGATGGGCCTCGAATTCTCGACCATAATGGGTTACCACCGCGCGATTGCTGTAACGATCATCGATGGTAGGTTTAAATAGAAGTATTTTCCCTTGAGCGATCCTTACCCGTTCCAATCGACGGATCAACTCCTCCGTTTTGCCGGAGAACATACAACCGGTTATAACCTCGAGCCTTCCCGAATTTTGCATCTTTCATCTCCCCTCAATGTCTTTTAAGAATTCATCTGTATATAATTTTCCAAGCGGGAATTTTACATCGATCAAACCGCTCTGAAACAGGTACTCTTGCATCCTCTCCCACTTATCTTCGTCATCGTGTCTCGCCCCGTCTGCGTAGAGGGGAACCGTTGCTGTGTAGGCATGGCGGTTGAGTGCATCATCCAGGTCAGGATTGGCCTCAAAGAAGATCTCAATTGCCTCCTGCGGATTCTCCTTTGTGTAGGCAATCCCCCGCTGCAGGCCTGCCATCAACGCGCGAAGCTCGCTGTGCCGCTCGGCGATAAGCTGGGGGTTGACCGCGAGGATAATCTCGTAGGTGTCAGGAACGTTGTAGTCCTCCTGTGGAAAGAATATAGGCTCTCGGCCGAGCAACCCGACTTGAATCAGCTCGAAGTTGCGGAAGGCGCCGATCGCATCCACATGGTGGGAGAGCAAGGCGGAGACGGTATTGAACCCAACGTTTATAAGCTCGAATTCCTCCGCGCCCACCCCGACCGAGCCGAGCATCGTCCGCCACAGGATCGGCTCGAGCGGGGCAAGTGAGTAACCGATGCGATGCCCACGCAGATCGGATAGCTCATCAATCCCGTATTCCTTCATACTTAGAAGCCCCCCTAAAGGGGTCTCGATCAGTGCCCCGATCGCGAGCAACGGCAGCCCGGCATCCCTGGCAATGAGGAAGTTTATCTGAGGGCTCAGTGCCACCTCGGTCGTCCTCGCCGCTGCGAGTTTCAGTGGATCACTCGGGTCGGCGGGGATAAGGATCTCTACTTCAATCCCTTCTGCGGTAAAGAACCCCTTCTCCGCGGCTACATAAAGCGGAACATGATTGGGATTGGCAAAGAAATCTAGGATTACGCTGACCTTGGGACCCCCGGGCGCTTTGAGCAAGAAGAACAGGGCAATCGCGATCGCCGCGAAGAGAAGAAAAACTGCGGTTACCACAACAAGGGTCTTTCTCATCGCCTGACCTTTCTTTCAATGGGTATACGCCAGCGAAGCAGGCGTCGCTCGATCATACAGAGTAGGGCGAACAGGAGCAAGCCGAGGAGCGAGAGGGCGAGAATAGCGGCAAACACCACATCTGTCCTTAAAAGAGCATTTGACTGGATCATCAGGTAGCCCAACCCCCGCTTTGCCCCGATCCACTCTCCGATCGTCGCCCCGACCACACTCAAGGGAATCCCCACCTTCAACCCGGAGAATAGGGATGGAAGGCTGGCCGGGAGGCGTATCATCCGAAAGATCTGCCATTCGCTCGCCCTAAGTGAGCGCAACAGATCAATGGTCTCCCCGCTTACTGCCCGGAGTCCGTCAACCGTGTTGATAACGATGGGGAAAAACACGATCAGTGCGGCCACAGTTGCCTTCGGCCAGAGACCGTAGCCGAACCAGAGGACAAGCAGGGGGGCAATGGCGAAGATCGGGATCATCTGTGAGGCGATGATGAGGGGATAGAGTGCTCGCTCCAAAGACGGGGAGTAGAAGATGACCAACGCCAGCGAGATACCCCCCGCTGTCCCGAAGATTATTCCCAGGGCAACCTCAAGTAGGGTCATTGTTGCATGCCCTAGCAAAAACGTAAATCTGGAAAAGAAGACGTAGAGGACGCGGCTCGGTGCGGGGAGGATGTAGCTCGGGACGTTGAACCCGCGCGCCCCGAGCTCCCATAGCAGGAAGAAGAGAATCAGGACGAGGACGGTTCCGGTGTAGTCCTTGATCGATCTAGGCATCCAGTCCCTCCCTATGGATGAGCTCGAGGATCTCCCCTTTTAGTTTCACAAGGGGCTCGGCGGTGCGGCTGCGTGGGCGTGGCAATTCGGGGGAAAATTCCCTGCGCACCCGGGCAGGTCGTGTGGATAGCAGCTCGATTCGGTCAGAGAGGAGGAGCGCTTCCTCGATATCATGGGTGACAAGGAGAATAGTTTTGCGAAGCTCGGACCAGACATCCAGGAGCCATTCCTGTACCGCTGCCCGCGTCAGCGCATCGAGCGATCCAAGCGGCTCGTCCAGCAGCAGTACCTCACGGTGGGCGAGAAACGTGCGGATAAGTGCCAACCGCTGTCTCATCCCACCGGAGAGCTCGGTTGGATAGAGGTTCTCAAACCCCGCCAGGCCAAATCGGGAGAAGAGTCTTCTTGCATCCTTTTTCGCCTGTTCACAAGGTTGACCGTCGATCTCCGAGGCGAGGATCGCGTTGTCCAGGGCGGTCCTCCACGGCAACAGGGTGTCACTCTGGGGCATGTAGGCGATTTGTCCACGCGGATCCCCCTCCCCGATGTCGGTAATGATCCTCCCGGAGTCAGGAATCAATAGCCCGGACATGATTCTGATCAGGGTTGTCTTCCCACAGCCGGAAGGCCCCAGGACCGTCACCCAGGCCCCCTGTGTGACGTCGATTGAGACCCCATCTAGCACGGGGATTCTCCCTGTTTGCGAGGTGAATGACTTGCTGATGTCCGCAACAGCGATAGCGATTGGAACTGGCTCCATTACCCCCCTCATAACATATCTATTCTAGCGTTGAATGGAGAATGATCACAGGCTGGGCTAGCAAATGGTAAAGGGACTAATGAGGGAGCATCCAAGCAATTACTCTGGTCGGGACGCCCGGATTTGAACCGGGGACCTCTTGCGCCCCATGCAAGCACGCTACCAGGCTGCGCCACGTCCCGCATCCTTTATATTACCAATTAAACTACATGTTGACAAACCGATTGCGAAAAGCTCACCCCGTGATTCTCCAACCTGAGATGCGCGGATCCTCAGGGGAAAGCGGGATAACCGACAGGTGTGTAACCCTCTTGTTATCCACTATCCTCATTTCCAGAGGCGTTTCGTCCACATTATCGCAATAGCGACCAGCAAGCGCGGCGGCAAGTTGAAGCTCGGCTGTTGTCGTGGCCCCCTCGACCAAGCTGAGGGGGCCGACCGTCCCCGTTGGTTCGATCATCGTCCGCCCATCGGCGAGGCCGGCCAATATTCCGTTCTCCTGTTCATTCCGTCCGATAATCACCTTCACCCTATCGGAGAGGCGGAAGTGTCGTCCATAGCGCAGGATCGCAAAATCCTGCAACGACATCTCCTCCTTTCCGAGGTGAGAGAAGGCATCGCCCAGCCGTGCGGAATAGATCCGCTCACACAGGAGACACCCCCCGGCTGGTTGCGGGCACTCCTCAATCCCAAGCTTCTTCGCAAGCGCTATCTGCTCCCCTCTGCCCCGTCCGCTCCAGGAGAGAAGGCTGGCTCGAGGGATCCAGCCCTCCTTTACCGGCAGAGAGTCTGGAAGCAACTTCGCCGACAGGGGGCGGAGGAGTCGGTCCTTTAGCCCACTCTCCTTAGCGGTCAGCTCCAACGCTTGCATGTTTTGCGACATTGGTCGTTGCCCCAAAACCTCACCGGTGATGACGAACTGCGCCCCTTCTTGTTCCATAAATAATCTCGCCGCATTGAGCATAAATATGCGACAGTCGATACACGGATTCATCCCCACGCCATAGCCATGTCTGGGATGGCGTACAACCTCAAGGTGCTCCTCCTCGAGGTGTAATGGACGAACCTCAACCTCAATGGCAATCGCTGCCGCTGATAGATGTTCAGCTCGCCGCGGATCGGTGTCGAATAACGTGTGAATATGAACACCAATCACTCCTATTCCCAGCTGCTTGATCAGGGCGGCAGCCAGGGTGCTGTCCAATCCCCCAGACATGAGAGCGATTGCAGAAAGTTCACTTCCAGTCCTCATTTTCTTCATTGAATCTTCATAACCTCCCACTATAATTATAACGATTAATAAGCTAAGGAGGGAGTAAAATGCGAAAGATTGGTATACTGGGAATGCTGGTCCTTGCTGTTTTGATCTCTGGGGTAGCCATTGCCCAACAGGGATCTGTACAGGGGGAGATAAGCGACTCCGGTCAGGCAGCGGTAAAGCGGGCGATCTCCGAGGTCGGTCCTGCCGTTGTAAGGATCGATGTAACGAGAAAATACGAGGTCTCAAGCCCATTCGACGATTTCTTCAACGATCCGTTCTTCCGGCGTTTCTTCAATTATCCATACCCAAAAGAAGAAGAGAGCCGGGCACTTGGATCGGGGGTGGTAATTGACTATGCTGGCGAACGATTGGTTCTGACAAATGCACACGTCATTGAACAGGCGACGACGGTCAAGGTGACCAGCGTGGACGGTGAAACATTAGACGCGGAGGTGGTGGGCAGTGATTCCCAACTGGATGTCGCCGTCCTCCGTCTTACAGGGGATACCTCAGGATTAGCCACGGCAAGCCTTGGAGACTCAGCCAGTGTGGAGATTGGAGACTGGGCGATTGCAATTGGAAATCCGCTTGGATTTTCCTACACAGTTACACTTGGCATCATCAGTGCACTTGAGCGTGATATTGCAAAACCGAATGGTGTTGGAACCTATCAAAACATGATCCAGACCGATGCCGCCATCAACCCTGGAAACAGCGGTGGCCCACTTGTCAACGCCGCTGGCGAGGTAATCGGACTCAACACCGCCATTGCCCGGCGGTCATCGAGTGGGATCGCCATCGAGGGGATCAATTTTGCTATCGCCATCGACCCGGTGAAAGAGGTCCTCAATCAATTGGTCACCACAGGAAAAGTGGTCCGTGGCTGGCTCGGTGTTCAGATAGATGATCTCACCCCATCGATGGCCGAGAAATTCGGCATCGAGGCGGGGGTGCAAGTTACCAAAATCATACCCGGGACACCGGCTGAAGAGGCAGGAATCAAAGCGGGAGATGTGATTACAAGCGTAAATGATGAGCCGGTGGGAACGACCGATGAGCTCATGCATACTATCGCATTGACCCCGGTCGGGACGCCGGTCGATCTGGAGATCGTACGTGACAAAGCCCCGCTGCACGTCGAGGTGACGCTTGGTGAGCGGCCCAGTGAGGAAGAGCTATATGGTAAAGTATTGCCAGAGAAGGGAAAAACTGCAGCGGTAGAGAAATTCGGCCTCACTGTAGGGTCGGTTACCCCTGAGGTTGCCCAACGTCTGGGATTGCAATCAGCCCGTGGAGTGGTCATAATAGAAGTGGAGCCAGGGAGCCGGGCCTACTGGGCTGGATTGGAGGTCGATGACGTCGTTCTGGAGATCGATCTTCAACCCGTGGAATCGGTCGAGGATTGGGACGCGATCGTTTCAGAACTGGAAGAGGACGCAAACCCGATGTTTACCATCCTCAGGGGCGGAAGCCAACGATACGTAACCCTGGACTGAATGATGGGAGTCGGAGAGTGGCGCAGCTTGGTCAGCGCGCAGCGTTCGGGACGCTGAGGCCGCCGGTTCGAATCCGGCCTCTCCGACCAGTAAGCGGGGGTAGCTCAATGGTAGAGCTCTGGCCTTCCAAGCCAGTGATGCGGGTTCGATTCCCGTCTTCCGCTCCAGTTTAGCTCTTAGTTTTTGGCTTTTAGCTAATGGCTAGCTGCTAATAATTAACATGCGCCCGTAGCTCAACTGGACAGAGCAAGGGCCTTCTAAGCCCTAGATTGCGGGTTCGAGTCCTGCCGGGCGTACTGTATGAGGAGCGTGGCGCAACCGGTTAGCGCACTGGGTTGTGGTCCCAGGGGTTGCGGGTTCGAATCCCGTCGCTCCTCCCATCTTCCAAAGACACGCGCCTGTAGCTCAATTGGATAGAGCATCGGTCTTCGGAACCGAGGGTTGGGGGTTCAAGTCCCTCCAGGCGTAGAAGATCATTGTGAAAGAGGATTTTTCTACCTGGAGTTACCCCGTTTTCGTGGACAGTGTAATGCTTGGGGTTTGTGCTTTCCAATTATGCATTGATCCGTGTGGGATTCCCACAATTTTGCATAATTGCATGCAGGGGGCATCCTTTATCAGTAGGACTTGTTAAGAAAATCCAATTTTTCACGGGATGGCTCACCTGTGAATCCAGTTGTAGTCAAAAATCCATGACTTGCGTGTCATGTGTAT
>JAYEMK010000058.1:0-5747 GCA_034718095.1 Candidatus Bipolaricaulota bacterium
CAGGTAGGAGAGAAAGTGCCATTCGGGCCAGTGAAGTTCACCGTCAAGGGGGCAACCGAAAGGGAGGTCACCTCGGTGCAGGTCCAGGTCGACCGTTCGGTTGAGTGGGAAAGTGACGAAGAGGAAAACAATCAGCTATAGTTCACGGAGAAGATGAGGCAGCAGTTATTCAAAACCATTAGTAGTTACATGTTGTTTATGTTCGTTGTCTGGTTTGCCGCCCTGGCACTGGCAACCGACTACGAGCTTAACGTGAACTTCGACCCTATAGAGAAACGGCTCGAGGGGATAGAGGAGGTCAGTCTAGTTCCTCAGTCCACTACCGCATATTTCCTGCTTCTCGGTAACCTGGCGCGAGAGAAGAACCCATTTTTGGATGATCGAGGTATCGATGAGGGCTACCCCAACGGTTTCGAGGCGACCTCGACCACCATCGAGAAAGTTATGGCAGTGGGGCCGGACTGGGAAAGGCCACTTGAATATCACTATCTCTCTCTATCCCCTGAGCTTCAAGAATACTCCCTGAAAGAGAATGTGCTCGCCATCGATCTCCCCCCGGTAATCGCTGGAGAAGAGGTTACCCTGAGGATCCACTTCTGCACCAATTTCCCCAGGATCAGTGTGGGGGACCAGGGGATGACCGAGGAGGTCTTCACCTGGCGCTTCGGCTGGTATCCACTGCTCGCTGCCCGGCAGGGTGACTGGTATGAGAAAGACAAAACGGCAAGACTGGACACGGAGGGTGGTTTCCCACTTGAGCTACCAGCGGCCTCTTACCGGGCAACGGTTATAGTTCCACAGGACTACCGGCTCGTCTGCGGGGCCGATCATATACAGGAGACCCAAGTAGGAGGGCAAGTTGAGTATCAAGCCTGGAACGATTCCCCTGTCCGTAGCATCCCCCTAACTATAGGCCCCGACTATGGGCGGTTCACACTTGCCGAGCTACCTATTCCGATTGACGTCTTCTTTCTCCCTGGGCACGCTGAGACTGCAAGGCTGTTTGCCACCTATGCCACCGACATCCTGGCCGACTACCAGGATCGATTTGGTTCTTATCCGCGCCGGCGGCTCACCATCGTGGAGAACCCAAATAAAAATGGCCTGTCATTTGCTGCAGACGGGATTGTCTGGTTGTCCAATATGTTCTTTACCCACCGCCATGTTACCCTGCCTGGGATATTGAACCGAATATGTGAGTTCACCCTGGCACATGAGATCGCTCATCAGTGGTGGGGAATAGGGGTCGGGGTTGACATGAACGCAGAGAACTGGCTCTCTGAAGGGCTGGCTCAGTACCTGGCGGTGACCTACTTCGAGGGAAAGTACGGCGAGTTTGGCCCCAACACGTTCGGGCTCGAGGGGGACGGGATCATCGAGGGGTTCATTCGCAGCCAGTTTGACTTTATCAACCTGCGCGAGCACCAGATTGAGCTCCCCTATCTTATGGAATCGGCCCGCGGCTTTGACGAGACGATAGTAAAGCCACTCGATCAGGTGCAATACGAAAATGCCTCCCAGGTCAGACTGTACGACAAGGGATACCTGGTCGCCCGTACGATCGCCTCGACCATTGGAAAGGAAGACTTTGAGCGTGGGTTGAAAAAGGCATTCGAACTAAATAGCCACCGACTTATCACGGTGGAGGGGCTACGCGAACAGCTCGAACAGGAGACAGGGCAACCCCTGGAAGAACTTTTCACTACCTGGCTTCGCACCCCGGCAAGCGTCGATTACTCAGTGGAGATCATAGGACGTGAAGAGACAACACAGGGCCACCGCACCTCGGTCAGGGTCTCCCGTACCGGAGGGTGTATCCAGCCGGTCATTCTAAAGGCGACACTGGATTCGGGAAAGGCGATCCGCAAGGAGTGGTCCGGTGAAAATGAGGAGGAGATAATAAGTTTTGACTCAGAGGCCCGGGTTATCCGAGTGACGATCGATCCCGAGCACCGGATACCCGACCGCGAGCGACTCAATAACAACTCACCACGAAAATTTGTAGTGCCGATCTCAAAACCTGCCCTCCCTCTGGACGCCTATATCGTCCAGCCAAACCCAGAGATTAGAGGGTTTACCCTAAGTTACCTGGACAGACTACAGGTCTCCGCCGGGTTTGCCGGTGGGGGGATCGATATATCCAAGGGCCGCAATCATCACCTATTTCTGTCAGCCTCTATAGCAGAAGGGGGGCTGGCAGGAAAAATAGGTTATACCTACAATGCATACCAGGCGGTTGCCACCGGCTCACCCGGAACATTCCTGGGGCCCAGCACCTCGACCACCATCTCCGGGCACAGGCTGCTTACCACTGGGGGTCCCCTTCCCTATCTCCACATTGGAGTGGTGGAGCATCCCTCGATAAACAGCAGCAGGTCGCTGTCAATAGGGCTCGACCTGCCCTCTTTTCGAACCGGCCGGGTCCGGATCACCGCATTTGATGAGCTCCGCCTGTTCCCAAATGTCTACCTGCAGGGTAACATCACCTTGGGATTGGGAATCGGAGAACTCCCTCCATCTCTCATGTTCGACCTGGAGGAGCTTAAAAGCTACGGTTGGATGACCAAGGAAGGATGGGTACGTGCCCAGTTCCCGGGAGAACACAAGCTATATGGAAGAATGTCACTCGAATTTCCCCTGGACCTTGGGGCAGGATTTAATCTGATTAACCTGATGAGGATCGACCGGGGATACTTTTACACCTTTACCGCTGCCGGGACAAGCTGGACAGGTTTCGACGAATTTGGTAAAACCGATCCCAAGCTGGAGCTCGGGGTAGAAATGAAGTTTGAGCTATCGGCGATCGGTGGCCTTCTTCCGATTACCGCGGTACTGGGCTATGCAATCCCAATACCGTCGTGGGACGGGATGTACTACTTCGATTTCTCCCTTTAGAGTCCGGTTCAAGGACAAAGCGAGGTAAGAATGCGGGTACCATGCCGCTGGCTGGCAGAATACGTAACCATTGAGCTTGACAATAATAGTGTCGAACGACTTGCAAACCGTCTTACGCTGGCCGGATTGGAGGTCGAACGGATAACCTACACCGGGGACCTGCGTGGTGGGGTCGTTGGACGAGTGATATCGGTTCGGCCCCATCCCGATTCGAATAGACTCTCGCTTGCCCGGGTTGACATCGGCACGGATGAGGTCGAGCTGGTTTGTGGGGCAGACAACGTGGTATCGGGCAAATTTGTCCCTGTAGTGAGCCCAGGTGGGCAGCTGCCAGGGGGAATGAGGATCGAGGAGAGGAGGATCCGCGGGATCAGTTCACCCGGGATGATCTGCTCCAAACAGGAGCTGGGGTTGGAGGAGCAATCAGCCGGGATCTGGAACTTTGATCCTCATCTTGACCTCGCCCCGGGAACGGGCTTGAAATCCCTGCTCGAATTCGATGACTGGATCATCGACATATCTGTACCCTCAAACAGACCGGACTGTCTTGGGATCTACGGAATCGCCAGAGAGGTCGCTGCTATCACGGATGGTGGCCTTTCCGCGCCCTCGCTTGAGTTAAATGAGTCCGCGACCCCGGTAGGCAGGTCGTTCTCGGTGGAGATAGCCGATCCTGCCGACACTTTACGGTACTGCCTCTCTCTTATGGAGGGGGTACACATTGGGCCCTCACCGCTTGGCATTCAACACCGTCTGTTGAAGGCGGGGATGAGGCCGATCTCAAACGTGGTCGACGTGACGAACTACGTTATGCTGGAACTCGGACAACCATTGCATCCCTTCGATGCTGATTTAATCAAGGGTAAAATCACTGTACGCCGCGCCCATCCAGGCGAGCGGTTCCGCACCCTGGATGAGGTGGACCATGAGCTCACGGATGAGAATCTCATGATCACCGATGAAAGCGGAAACCTCGCCGTGGCCGGGGTAATGGGTGGTGAGCGAAGCGAGATCAATGAGGGGACAACCAGGGTCCTGCTGGAGTCGGCCGCCTTCGATCCGGTCACCATCCGTCTCTCGGCGAGATCCGTTGGGATAAGCAGCGAGGCGGCAGGACGCTTCGAACGAGGGGTTGACCCAGAGGGGGTCCCTGTGGCTGCTGCACGCACCGCACATCTGTTGCAGGAACTTACCGGCTGCACCGTTAGAAAAGGATCGGTTGACGCATATCCCCGGAGGAGGGCTAAAATGGAAATTCCCATTCGCCCGGCCAGGGTATCGGCCCTGCTCGGGGTGCCGATAGAGCAGTCTCAACTGGAGAAGATACTGAACCGGCTTGAGATAGAGACCACCCAGAGGGACGGTCGCCTGCTTGCGATTCCACCCAGTTTCCGCGCTGATCTAAGCCGGGAGGTGGACCTGATCGAAGAGGTCGGGCGCGTGTACGGCTACGATCGTATTCCCTCCGTTGCACCGCGAGGGACCCTGCATGTAGGTAAGAAGGCCCCCATGGAATCGTTCAAAGATAGGGTGAGAACGATCCTCATTGGATCAGGAATGAACGAGGTTGTTACGGATGGATTCGGTTCCCCCGGCTGGCGGGGGGTACTTTCACTTCCGGATTCGGACCTGGTCAAACCTTGCAACCCTATGACCGTGGGACGGAATACCTTGAGGGACAGCCTGCTCCCGGGAATCCTGGCCACAGTGGAATTGAACCTTAACCGCGGGGTGGAAGGTGGGATGCTTTTTGAGGTTGGAAGGGTGTTCTCAAAGAGTGGGGGTGAGCAGGAGAGCCTCGCAGGGATAGGGTTTGGTCGCACCGGGGTCCCGCTCGCCGGCAAGCAGGAGATCGGACTGCTCGAGATCAAAGGTATCCTCACCTCACTGTTCTCCGAATTGAAACTTGAGCCGCCGCGTTTTACCGCCAGGGATCTCCCCCCGTTTCTTCACCCTGGAAAGGGGGCGATCATCTCGCTGGCCGGGGAGGCGATCGGCATTTTCGGGGGACCGGATCCCACCGTAGCTGAGCGGCTTCCCGGTGTCCCAGAGCTTGTCCTGTTCGAAATAGATCTTGGACCCATCGCCCGCCGTTCCACTGAGACAGGATCGTTTGTGCCCTTACCGAAATTCCCTGTTTCCAAAAGGGATCTATCGCTGCTTGTCCCCGCCGATATCCCAGAGGAGACTGTGCGGGAGACAATCAGCAAGGAAAAATACGTGGATAAGGTCCTGCTCTATGATCTTTATCATGGCGAGCAGGTTGGAGAAGGGAACAAAAGCCTCACCTACGAGCTCGTGCTCAGGGCGGACGGGCACACGCTCACCGATGAGGAGGTGGAGAAGAGCATCGGACGAATCGAGCGGAGATTGGCGAGGCTTTCCATTCACCTGCGAGGGTAGATGGACAAGACGATCATTGCCCACAGTGCCGCGGAGATGGAGGAAATAGGAATCGAGCTTGCAGATACACTTACAGATGGAATGATCGTCTCTCTTCTTGGTCCATTGGGGGCGGGTAAGACAACCCTGGTCAAAGGGATAGCCAAGGGGCTGCTCATTACCGATGTTGTCATATCTCCCAGCTACCTGCTTGCCCGCGACTATCAAGGCCGCCTGTCCCTTCACCATCTGGACGCATATCGCATTGACTCAATGGACGAATTCATTGCCGTAGGCCTGGATGAACTCCTCCCTCCGGCACTGGGGGTGAGTGTGGTTGAGTGGGCAGACAGGGTAGAGGGGTTGATCGAGATCAGCGATACCCTGGTAAGAATTGAGCCCCTGGCGGATAGCGACCGCCGGGTCAGGATCTCTACGGGCTGATGATTTTCTTTTTCGTACCATTTTAC
>JAYEMK010000059.1:0-5745 GCA_034718095.1 Candidatus Bipolaricaulota bacterium
GGGTGAGTTTTTTCTCAAGGCCTAGTGCATAGTCAGTGATCTCGTGAACAGTGGCGATGCGCTTAAAGCCGGCGGCAACCATCCAAGCAACGGTGATATCGGTGTACATGGAGTTGGTGATAGAGATTCGGAATACCTCGTGATACCCCTTGGCGGTTACATCGTCCGCCCATGGCTCTGCACCGATGTAGGGAATATGGTACTCTTTAAACAGATCTAGTTCAGCTAGAGCACTGGAACTATGGTAGTTTCCCACGACCCCCACGACTTTGTTCTTGGTGATCAGCCGCTCTGTTGCTGCTCTTGCCTCCTCGGGGACACCGCGGGTGTCGCCGAGTACCGCCGCCACTTCTCGACCGAAGATCCCTCCTGCCTCATTGACCTCTTCCACGGCCTGCAAGACCGCCCACCACATTGGGTTTCCCGATGCATAGGCTCCGGGAGGTGACATAGGAAGAACGACACCGATCTTGATCGGGCCCTCATCCGCTGCCAGTGCCCCCGCAGCCACAAGACCAACTACTGCTATTGCGATAACTAGCAAACGTTTCATGTGTACAACCTCCTTATACTTTTTGGTTCACCTGCTGCTTCCCACTCGTGCTTTTCTGTCACCTATCACCTCCCTCTTTCCGTATATCACCTCCTTTTATTACCTCTTGCCAAGAGCCTCCTCTGCTTCTTTTCGTCTTAGGCTTCTCCGATGTCTTTCAAGGCCCTTCGGCTCGAGGCTTATCCTCTCCCCGTCCTTTCCCGCCTTTTCAAGGAGTCTGGCCATCCCCTCTTTATTTTCCAGGTAGGGAAATTCACTGCGAAACTCATCCTCATCAAGGCATACACTACGGGTATCCTCAGGCTCGGTGTAGGTAGTAATAACTCCTTCATAGTTTCGAAGGTTGACCTTCCGGTCATTCCTTGAGATGACATACTGGGGCATAACAGGGATCTTGCCTCCTCCTCCAGGGGCATCTACCACAAAGGTAGGAACACATAACCCTGACGTATGCCCTCTCAGATTCTCAATAATCTCAAGCCCTTTGCCTACAGATGTCCTAAAATGGCTTATGCCCTGGGAGAGATCACATTGGTACATGTAGTATGGCCTGACCCTTATCCGGACTAAATCCTGAACCAACTTTTTCATGATGATAGGAGAGTCGTTGAGGCCCTTCAGAAGGACGGACTGATTGCCTAAAGGAAAGCCTCCATCTGCCAACATCTCACAGGCCTTTCTTGATTCAGGGGTGAGCTCCTCGGGATGGTTAAAGTGTGTGTTGATGTAGATAGGCTGATACTTCTTTAGCATCTTTATCAGCTCTGGCGTTACCCTTTGGGGCATAGTCACAGGTACCGTAGTCCCCAGGCGGATAATCTCTACGTGAGGTATTTCATATACTCGCCTGATGATTTTTTCCAGAGGGACATCTGGGAGGGTACAAGGATCCCCTCCTGACAGCAGGACATCCCGAACTTGAGGGGTCTCCCTTATGTACTCGATGCCTCTGTCAATGACATCCTTCGGCATCGCTCTATCTGTTTCACCGGCGTGTCTCCGGCGGGTGCAGTGACGGCAGTACATAGCGCACTGGTCCGTTACTATGAAAAGCACCCTATCAGGATATCTGTGGGTGATTCCATACACAGGAGAGTCAGTATCTTCAGCAAGTGGGTCATATATATCTTCTTCGCTAATCTCCAGCTCTTTAGCTGTAGGTATAGCCCTCTTCCGGATGGGACAATCCCTATCTTTAGGGTCCATCAGGGTAGCAAAGTAGGGCGTTATAGCCATTCTCAGGGCTTTCAGTGAATTTTTAATTTCTTCTTCCTCGTCAGGGCTCAAGTCCACCACTTGTCTCAGCTTATCGACGGAGGTAATCCTGTTCTTGAACTGCCACCTCCAGTCGTTCCACTCCTCTGAGGATACATCAGCCCAAATAGGGATCTCTCTATAATCCCTCCCACCACTTACACTACCATCACTTCTTATCATTTTAACTCCTTTTCTTCCTCAATAATTCAGACAACATGCCCCCCTCAATGCCTCCAGAAAACATCTTAGCAGCCGGTCCGATAAGAAACAAACCATCCCTTGCAATTTCAATGCTCAGTGTACCGCCTGCAAACCTGACCTCGACCGGACTTGCTTTCACCCTGTCGGTACTGTAAGCGACCCCGGCAGCAGCAGCGGCACCAGTCCCACAGGCGAGGGTCTCGGCAAAAACACCTCGTTCGTATGTCCTCACCTTCAACTTATCATCCCCGGTTATTTGGACAAGGTCCACATTGATCCCGTGCGGAAAGAGGCTTTTATTTTCTGAGATGTTCAGACCATATTCACTGATGTCAATATCCTCGATGGAATCAAAGAAAATAACACAGTGGGGTTCAGTGGAATTGACAACCGAGACGGTCAACCTCCCGAGGTTGGGGAAGGCGATTTTTTTATCGATCAAGGATTCATCGCCAGGAAATGAGGCGTTGAAGTATTGGGCCACATCCTTCATTTTGCCCCGGAGTGGCCCTAAACCGACCCTGTAGTTCCCCCCCTGATTTTCAATGCCCTTGATTCCAGCATTTGTCTCGATCTCCACCAGGGACTTGTTAAACTTACTCCCAAGATACGCCCCGGCGCAGCGGATCCCGTTTCCGCACATGTCCGCCTCAGGGCCCTGTGCATCGAAGATCTTCATCTTTGCGTCAACCCCACTTGAGGGCTCAAGAAAGAGGACACCATCTGCACCGATACCAAAATGACGATCACACATAAACTTGGTAAACTTATTCCTGGCTTCGGCTGGTATCAGTTGGCTGTCAGGGGCATCGATGATGACGAAGTCATTTCCACACGCCTGATATTTGCTAAAGTTAATCGTTTGCATGGACCTAGGAAACCTGCCTTCGGTTCTCGGTGAATGCTACGCCCAACTGCTCCAGCTCCGCGAGTACCGGGGCATAGATCTCCGGGAGAACCGGGACCTGAACCCCGGTGAGGTTGATTTCACCGTGCAATACAAGCTTCGCCGCGATCGCCGCTGGCAATCCCACCAGCCTAGACATCGAGGAATCACCGTTCGGGTGGCCATAGTCAATCAGGGTTGAGATTATCTTCTCGCTGCGATCGGGATACCGAGCGACGAATTCGTGTTGCATAATGAGCATATCGCGCTCCCCAGGGGCATATTGCATCTTCTCCAACATCCGTGCCACCAATATATCCAGCAGGGAATCCCCGGCGGGGAGGGGTTCATTGCCAAGCAATCCGAGCCACTCAAGCCAGGAAATTACATGAGAGTCCTCGCTCAGCCCAAACGAGCTCACCAGGGCCTTCTCCACATCATCGCTTCCCACCAGCTTTGCTGTAAGCCCTCGGAACGACAATCCCTTCAGGTCATTACGCTTATCCTCATCGAGAAAACCGAGCTCACCGATCACCCGCATCATCTCACACCAACCCGGATAGCGAAGCGTACCACGAAACATGCTCTTCACATCAGGGATGCCGTAGGTATCCCGATACGGAAGGGAGTCACGGTTGGGGTATCCTTCAAGTGTCCCAAAGCCCTCTATGTCCACTGGCCAATGGTGCTCGAACAGGTCCTTACCAGGGATATCAACAACCTCCTCCTCCCTCAGATAGCGAGCCGGGTTTTTCCCTGCGAGCAGAACCCCGCGCGGGCTCCAGGAGAACTTGTAGCCGAACGGGTTGTCGTTCGAATCAGGCGCAGGAAGCCCGCCGCACCAAGATGAAAAACCGATGAGTTTCCCTCCACTTTCCTTAATTTCATCGATAACACGCATCGCCGACATGTGATCGATCCCCGGGTCGACGCCGATCTCGTTTAGCAGGATTACCCCTGCGGCCTGGGCAGCCTCATCCAGTTTCCTCATCTCGTCTTTGACATAGGATGCAGTGACCATTTGTCTCTTGTGCTTTACACATAACCCAGCGATCAATGGGTGATAAACATAAGGAAGCAGACTGATGGCAAGATCGCTATCCCTTACCAGCCCCTCCACCGCAGCTGTATTATTGACATCAAGCTGCAGCGCACTGCCATTTTCCGCCCCGCCAATAAGTTTTTCCGCCTTGGCCAGCGTGCGGCTCGCCACAGTCACTGTAAATCCCTCTTGTCCGAGCAGGTAACGAACCAACGGTCCAGCGACAAGTCCGGCACCGAGTACCAACACTCTCTTCATAATGAACCCCCTTTCCCTACAAAAAAAATTATTTTCTACTTCTCATTCGACGAATTCTTTCAAATAGCGATAGTCGGGAGTTAGCTCACCGTTATAGACGATCACTGCCCGCTTGATCTCCGGTGGAAGACTGCAGCCGTCAAGGTCACTGGAGAAATCAGCGGTAGCGATCCCTGGGATAAAATCCCGCAAAATCTCGCTGAAAAATGCGGACGACTCCCGCGGCAACTCAGCCGGGAGAATATCAACCGCCATGATCACCGGCCCATTCCCCTCGACCCCAACTAGGGCCCGATCATTCACAGGGTCATATACATATACAGGATCATCAAAATCAGTCGATTTGACCGTGCACTCGATAGCCCCTTCTATATCACAGCTGATGTCCCCGATCACCCGCGGGCGTGCCGTTTTTTTTGCGGTAAGCTCTTTTATATCCCCCTTGGTTACAAGCCGCGGATAGGCCTCCTCCCAATAGATGGCGTTGATCAGGACATCCAGGTGTGGGAGGTAACGCTTAAAGATCCCGCGATAGAATTCGGGGTGGTCGTAGTATTCTTGAAGGTCAAACGATCGACCCACCTCACGATGCTCGACCATATCCTCCTCCTTAAATACCACCTTATAGATGAGCCTGTTCGATGTTGGTCTTAATTCCCCAAGTGCCGCAAGCTCACCAGGGGGGACCTCCTCTACCGGGAGAAGATCGAAAATCTCTTGTGCCCCACGGGAGACGTTACCATAGCCGGCAAAACCGACAACGAGTGGGGCAATTTCTTTGGGTAATCCAGCGGAATTTATACTTTTCCCAACCTGGTTGACCGCGGTCTTCGCGGCAGCAAGGTCGGGATAATCAAGCGCGCGCTTTATCTCAGTAAAGGGATTTTCGATCCCTTCCCAGGCAAGCCGGCGCCCCAGCGCCCACAGGGTCTCAATCATCCCCGCGAGTCCCGCATAGTTACCGAAAAAGATCAAGCGACGTCCGTCGGCATCGGTGATCTTCTCGTAATCGATCAGGGTGCAGTCAAGGTCGAGTATCCTCTGTAACATCGGCATGTTGTAGACCTGCCCCTTGACGGTATGAGAAAAGAAGACGTAGACCTTGTTGTGCTCTAATGCCGCGAGCGGGATCTCCTTAATCCCTAGTATTACCGGACAGACAGAAATATCGTCCTTAACAGAAATCCCTAACCGTTCATACTCCTCCCTGGTAAATACCCGATTTGGCGAGGATTGAACGATGATCTCTATGCCTTTCTCGTCTAAACTCTTTGCATCCTCTGGAACCAGTGGTGCCCGACGTTCCCATTCATATTTATCCTCGCGACGCACCCCTATCTTGCTGCAGTTCACTTCTCTTTACCCCTTAGATATTTACTCTCAAAATAATCCTCCAACTCTTTGAAGTGGACCTGGATCGCTTTGGTCCCAGCAACCTCGTCGCGATTGCGGATCGCACTCAGGATGTCTTCATGCTCCCGTAGAGACTTCTCCATGCCATCCACAACGTACGCCTTATTAACGTCGTTTAGTATCTGTTTGTCAGTG
>JAYEMK010000060.1:0-24486 GCA_034718095.1 Candidatus Bipolaricaulota bacterium
AGAGAATCTGAAGGCCACCATTGGTGGGGATATTATTATCACTCGTCTGATATCACGAGATGGGCAGCTCCAGCCTGTCTTACAGTCGATCGAAGGGCTCCCCCAGGTGACGAACATCGAGAAGAGAAGAGATAGTTATTACTGGATCATCGTCAGACGGGATGGAGATAAGGTCATCCCCGAGATTGTCTCGCTTGCCGAGCGGGCGGGGATCTCCATCGAGTCTATCAATCTGAAGAAACCATCCCTCGACGATGTGTATCTTCACTTTACCGGCAGGCAGATCCGTGAGGTGGAGGAGAGCAGGGAGGCCCACGGCAAGGCGCGCCGCATGAGGGGGAGGATGAGAAGATGATTCAGTTGCTGGCAGATACATGGTTTGTCGCCTGGCGAGAGCTGGTCAAGTTCTTCCGCACCAAAGTCAGGCTGGTGGTCACCCTGGTCCAGCCGGTAATCTGGCTGGCCTTAATGGGGAACATGATGCAGCGGGTCAACTACCCCGGACTAAAGTCCGTGGCTTGCAACTATGCTTGACCGCAATTGCTCCAGAGAACTGAAGCCTTTGGTTTCATCGCATGTTGCTTACGTGCATCGGAATCCAACCGCTTGCACGTCGATCTTTGAAAAAGATCGAGAGCTGGTTGGCAACAGCCCCACAGCATACCCATGTTGGTACACTGTAAAATTGGCTGAGCATTACAGCTTGCTACCCACAACATTTTACACTGCTGGGTTTGTGGCAGCAACCCCATATGTTGTCAAAGATCTGGAGCGCCTAAAAGCCGTTTACTTCAATATAAAGTATACTACACTGAGGGGGTGAATCAAGGCCAATTCCTCCACGGATTGACCCCGCGGCATCCTTGGCCGAAGTTCAATGACGGATAACCCGATGATGGCCCAGACCCTGGGGACGGAAAACTACCTGGCCTTCATGACCCCGGGGATCATCCTCATGACAACGCTGTTCGGTGGCGTATTCGGCGGGGTGTCCATAGTCTGGGATCGAAGGATCGGCTATCTAGAAAAACTACTGGCCGCCCCGATCTCCCGGGAGGCGATCCCGTTTGGCAAGATGGTCGCCGTGATGCTGCAGGCGGGGATCCAGGTGATTGCGATCATCGCCATCGCCACCCTGCTTGGTGTGAGATTCACCACGGGTCTGCCCGGGGTCCTCCTGATGTTGCTTGTAGCGATGCTATTCAGCGTTATCCTAAGTGGCCTATCCCTTTCTCTCGCCGCCTCGATCAAGACGATGGAGACGCTGATGGCCATTGTTAACTTCCTCACCCTGCCGCTCATGTTCACCAGCAACGCCCTGTTTCCCCTGGAGATGATGCCGGGGTGGCTGGCGGCAATCGCCAGGATCAACCCGGTCACCTATGCCGTAGGGCCGATCAGGGAGTTGTCGATCCACGGCTGGAACTGGGGAAACATCCTACCTGGGCTCGGGATCACCCTTGGGCTGGCATTATTCTTCATGCTCTTGAGCCAGACCATCTTCCAGCGGGCGACGGTGGAGTGAATAGACGGTACAATATCAGGAAAGCGGATGGAAAGATCCGAAGGGGGAAATATGAAGAAGGTTATAGGCCTATTTTTACTGTGTATTGTGGCGATTGGTTCAGTCCTGTTTGCACAAGCCGATCTCGACTCATTTCCGATCGGCAGGACGGAGATGGTCTACAATATCTTCACCGAGGAGATGGATGAACCTCAGCTGATGAAGCTTTTGGTCGTGGCACGTGAGGACGGGCCATTTACGGTACGCATGTCCACAGAGGCCACTGGAACAAAGGAACAGCTTTCTGGGTTCGGATTCCTCTTCGGGGCGACCAGCATCGCATCCGGGGGAGGGTACGACATCAGTTACCCTTCGCTGCAGGCGCTTATCGAGCAAAGATCACGGCTGCAAGAAGGCAAGGAGTATATCCTCCCCAGCGGAGGGATATTCACCGATATCTCCAGGGTTACGATCGCCGGGGTGCAGTGTTTAGAGGGCTCTTTTGTGAATCCTGATAACGAGAACATGCGGATGACAACAGCATTGGCGCTGTCTCACCCGGTTTACATCTCACCTCGGATCCGCATTGAAGAGCGGCATGACGGAGACTGGGCCGAGACCTTTGTTATGGAGCTCGTTGAGTATACGGTTATTGAAGGCGAAGACTGAAAATGCCGCTTCTTGGCCTGAAGGAAATCACCAAAGACTACATGCTGGGAAAGACGGTGGTCCATGCCCTGCGGGGTCTCGACCTCAGGATCGACGAAGGAGAGACTGTAGCAATCATGGGCCCATCCGGCTCCGGAAAATCAACGCTGATGCACATCCTCGGGGTGCTCGATATTCCATCGAAGGGGAGCGCTTTTTTTGCCGGAAAGGATCTCAAACAGCTTGCCGAGCACCAGCTGGTGAGCCTGCGCGGGAAAAAGATAGGATTTGTGTTTCAGACGTTTAATCTGATCCCTACACTCAGCGCGCAGCAGAACGTAGAGCTTCCGATGATCTTTCAAGGGACCCGGAAGACGGTGCGCACCAAGAGGGCGAGAGATCTTCTGTCCATGGTCGGTCTGGCTGACCGGGTAAGACACAAGCCCAATGAGCTCTCCGGCGGTGAACGCCAACGGGTAGCAGTGGCCCGTGCACTGGCGAACGATCCAGCCATTATCCTTGCCGACGAGCCGACTGGAAACCTCGACACCGAGAGCGGCAAGCCGATCCTCGACATGTTGAAAAGGTTGAGCAGGGATGGGGGAAAGACCGTTATCATAGTGACCCACGACCCGGATGCGGCCGCGATCGCTGATAGAATAGTGCGACTACGCGATGGCCGCGTAGTCCAGGAGGCCTAGCGTGATTAAGGATTTTTTTCTGCTTGCCGCACAGAGCATCATACACCGAAAACTTCGTAGTTGGTTGACCGTAATCGGTGTATTCATCGGGGTCACAGCTGTCGTCGCGTTGATTTCAATTGGCCTTGGCCTCGATCGAACAATCAAGGATCAAGTCGCCAAGATATTCGGGGTTGACACCTTTATGCTCTTGCACGAGGGGGCATTTGGGCCTCAAAGTCACCCGGGCGGGGATATGGATGAGTACACGCTCGATCTGGACTATTTACGCTCGATAGACGGCGTGAGGATTGCAGCCGCGGTGCGGGAGCAGACAGGATTTGTGCAAGGGCCTCCCGGGGTGGACGGCCAATCTATCCAAGGATTCCTCCCGGTGATGGGGCTTTCACCAGAACTTACGACAGAGTTCAAGTCATTTTTAGGATCGCTCGAGGTTCAGCCAGGGGGACGACTGTTTGAGGAGAGTGGGGAGCCGGTGGCCGTCCTCGGCGAAGCCGTGGCTGAACGGCTGCAGGCATCGGTGGGTAGCACCATCCTCGTCGGCGGCGATACTGACCTCGAGCAATCACTCACTGTGGTTGGAATCCTGAGCCCCGCTGAGGATGGCGGTAGCGCGGAGGATTCAACCTTCTCCGCCGGCGTGGGGCCTAGCCCTGATACAATCTACGTTCCATTTGAAATTATGGATTCCCTATGGGGGAAGGATGAGAACGTGCTGGTCACATTGGTTCGCACCGAACCAGGAGAGGACGTTGAGAAAGTCGCCGATCGGGTGGAAACAGCGGTGAGGGCCCGGGGGGCAGAGGTCTCCGCGGTGACCTACAACGACATCTCGGATGCGATCGGAACGATGACCTCAACCGTAAGTGCGTTCCTCGCTGGAATCGCTGGAATCTCCCTTTTGGTCGGTGGTGTCGGGGTGATGAACACTATGTTTACCTCGGTGCTAGAACGAACCAAGGAAATCGGTGTGATGAAGGCGGTTGGGGCAAAGAACAGCCACGTGTTGCTGATCTTCCTGACCGAATCCGGTTTGATGGGGCTGGTCGGAGGTATTGTCGGGACCCTTCTGGGCTTGGGGCTAAGCGCGGTCGCTTCGATGTTTATAGGGCGTTTTTTCAACGTTGATCTGGTTGTCGTCGCCAGCCCGACGCTGATCATAATCACGTTGCTTGGCTCGTTCCTCATCGGTGCGATTGCAGGTCTTTGGCCGGCGCGGCGGGCGTCAAAACTGTCCGTTGTCGATGCATTGCGCTACGAGTGAGAGAAAAAAACAGGGGGACTACGATGACTGACCGATTGTTCGGTACCGATGGGGTAAGAGGAGAGGCCAACCTCGATCTTACACCTGAGCTCTGTTTGTCCATTGCCCGCGCGGCTGCTGCTACTAAGGCAAACCCCGGAGATGTAGTGATCATCGGCATGGACACCCGCAAAAGCGGCCCAATGTTAGAGTCTGCACTTGCTGCCGGCTTTTCTGCAAGTGGAATGAATGTATTGCTCGCTGGGGTAATCCCCACCCCGGCTATCTCGTTTTTGATCGAGGATGAACGTGCTGCATTGGGCGCGGTCATCTCAGCCTCACACAATCCCCCGCAGGATAATGGGATCAAGCTGTTTGACCACCGTGGAATGAAACTCTCCGTGGAGGAAGAGGAAAAAATAGAAGGAAGGATCGGAGAGGGTATTGGATATTCGGGAAAACCTGGCACTATCTCCCCATTGCCTGCGGCAGCGAGCCGCTACGCGGCGTTCCTGACCGGGGCGATAGACGTCGAGGACATCGACCTGGCTGGGATCCGGATCGTAGTAGATTGTGCCCACGGGGCGACCGGGGCCATTGCCCCACGGGTGTTGCGTCACCTAAACGCTGAGGTAATCGAACTTCATACCTCCCCAGCTGGGGAAAAGATAAATCAGGGGTGCGGCTCCACCCACCTTGAGCCCTTGCGTGCTGCGGTGTTGGAGAGGGGAGCTGAACTTGGTATCGCCTTCGATGGCGACGGTGACCGGGTTCTGCTTGTCTCATCGACTGGGCAGACGATCGACGGGGATCAGATGATGGGGGTCCTCGCCCTGCACCGGCAACGCGCCGGGAGGCTCAACCCCCCGCTAATTGTGGCCACGGTCATGAGCAACCTGGGACTGGAGGAGACATTGAGAAAAAATGGGATCTCGCTGTTGCGTACCCCGGTTGGTGACCGCAATGTGGCCCGGGCAATGATCACCAACAAGGCAAAGATCGGAGGGGAACAGTCCGGGCACATCATCCTCCCCGATCATAGCCCCACGGGGGACGGAATCCTGACCAGCGTCAAGCTCCTCGAGCTTGCCCATTCCTGCGAGAAAGACCTGGCCAGTCTGGCCGCGGCGATCTCCAGCTACCCACAGGTTAAAGAGGACGTAACGGTTCAAGATAAACAGGCTGTCCTGCAGGACCCGTCTATCAACGGACTGATCGAGCAACTACAACGAGAGCTCGGCAATACCGGCAGGATTCTCGTCAGGGCCTCCGGGACCCAGCCGGTAATCCGCATTATGGTCGAAGGAAAGGATGAATCCCATTGCCGCAGGATCTGCAACCGACTAACAGACGCCATTGATACGTTCGGTAAGGGATCCCTCACCGCTCGGCGTCGAACGGATACGTAAGTACTGGCTGGCGGGCAGCGCGGGTTTCATCCAATCTATGCACCGGGGCCCGTTGCGGGGCGGTGTGCAGCTGTTCAGGGGTCTCGCCAGCCTCGGCAGCAATGCGCTCCATTGCCTCCACAAACCGATCCAGGGTATCTCTGCCCTCACATTCCGTTGGCTCGATCATCAACGCTTCTTGCACAATCAATGGGAAGTAGATCGTCGGTGGATGAAATCCATAGTCGATAAGGCGTTTGGCGATATCAAGCGTCTTTATACCAGGGCCGATCTCGGCCCCGGACAGGACAAATTCGTGTTTGCACAGCCTGTCATAGGGGAGGGTGAAGGTCTCTTTGAGCCGGGTTTGAAGGTAATTCGCGTTCAACACCGCATTTTCACTTACAGCCCGCAACCCCGCATCGCCAAGGAGGAGAACATAGACGTATGCCTTGAGGAGCACCCCAAAGTTCCCATAAAACGGGTGCATGCTTCCAATTGAGTCGGGGAAGTCCCAATCTAACCGGTATTTTTCTCCCTCTTTCTTTATTCGAGGGACAGGCAACAGATCGCTGAGCTTTCCACTGACTGCGACCGGGCCTGCCCCTGGCCCGCCGCCCCCATGCGGGGTGGAGAGCGTCTTGTGGAAATTGAAGTGGAACACATCGGCCCCCATATCACCTGGCCGTGCCCTACCCAGAAACGCATTCAGGTTCGCCCCGTCAAAGTAGCACAATCCCCCCGCCTCGTGCACCAATTCCGTCACGGAGAGAATCTCCTCCTCGAAGATTCCCAGCGTATTGGGAACAGTGAGCATGATCCCAGCCAGGTTAGAGTCCAACTCCCCTTTAAGTGCCGCCAGGTCGACCATTCCCTTCTCATTTGATGGAAGTTGAACCACGGAAAATCCGGCCGTGTTCGCCGAGGCCGGGTTCGTCCCATGTGCCGAGTCGGGAAGGAGAATGCGTTTGCGCTGAGGCTCTCCTCGTTTTTCAAAGTATCGCCGCAACAGGAACATCCCGGTAAGCTCGCCATGAGCCCCGGCGGCTGGCTGCAGGGTGACCGCGTCCAACCCTGCCATCCGACTTAGGATGTGAGAGACCTCGTACAACAGGTGGAGTGATCCCTGCACCAGTCCCTCCTCGGCCTTTGGGTGTGCCAATGCAAATCCTGGAAGTCTTGCCAGATCCTCATTCACCTTCGGGTTGTATTTCATGGTACAGCTTCCGAGCGGATATAGCCCATCATCAATTCCATAGTTAAGTTTGGAGAGCCGGGTATAATGGCGAGCCAGCTCCGGTTCACTCAACTGGGGTATTCGGGGGGGGCTACTACGCTGTAAGGAAGAAGGGATAAGTTTTTTCAACCCCTGTTCGGGGACGTCCTGCTTCGGGAGCAGGCACCCGTCACTGACAGTTACATGTCGATCAAAGATTGTGCTCATTTTATCCCTCCAAGTTTTTCTACCAGTGAGTCCAACTGTTCCCGAGTCCGCTTTTCGGTCACTGCAAACCTCAATGCCTCCTGCATGCCGAGCGCCTCCAATTCTCCTGGGTCTGTAACCAGGAAACCGGCCTGTTTCAGGCTGTCACGAATCCGGTGTGGGTCGACCGGTACGTGTATTGTGAATTCGTTGAAGAAAGGGGCCTGGAACGCCAGCTTATATCCGGGCAAGGAACAGATACGATCGGCCAGATAATGCGCCTTTTCCAGGTTCAGTCGGGCCAGTTCTCCAAGCCCTTCCGCACCGAGACTGGCAATATAGATCGTTGCTGCAAGTGCACACAACGCTGAATTGGTGCAGATGTTGGAGGTGGCCCGCTCGCGACGAATATGTTGCTCCCGAGTCTGAAAGGCCATTACATAGCCCTCTTTACCGTCCCTATCAACGGTGCGGCCAGAGATCCGGCCGGGCACCTTGCGCAGCCAACGTCTATGGGTGGCGAAAAACCCCAACAGGGGCCCGCCGAAGGAGGCGGGGAGTCCAAGTGGTTGTCCCTCTCCAACGACGACATCTGCCCCCAGTTCCCCCGGCGGCGCGAGTATCCCCAGGGAGATTGGGTTGGCCACCACTATCAGCAGCCCGTCCCCCAGGTCCAGCTGGGTGGGGTCCTCAATCACCCCAAATGCGTTCGGGCTCTGGATGGCGAGGGCGGAGATATCGGCGGGGATTGCCCTCAGATCCAGTTGGCCCCTTCCTGTATATGGAACCTCCACTACATCTATCCCAGCCGCCCCGCAGTAGGTGTCAAGGACGCGCCGAAAATCGGGAACCAAGGAACGGGCGACAGCCATCCGCCCCATCCCCACAATCCGCTCAGCCATTATCACAGCCTCTGCCAGGGCAGTGGCACCGTCGTACAGCGAGGCATTCGCTATCTCCATCCCGGTAAGCTCGCAGATCATGGTCTGAAATTCGAACATGGCGGTAAGTGTCCCCTGACTTATCTCGGGTTGATACGGGGTATATGCAGTGTAGAATTCAGAGCGGGAAATCAGGTGGGAAACAATGCTTGGGATGTAATGGTCATAGATTCCTCCCCCCAAAAAAGAGGTCATATTTTCCCAGTTCGCGTTCTGGGCCTCTAATCTCTTCAGTGCACTTACGACCTCCAACTCGCTCTTTTCAGAAAGCTCAAGCCCCTGAAATTTCTCCTTTATCGGCCTTGGTATATCGGAGAATAGCCCTTCAATGGAGTTGAGGCCGAGTGCAGCGAGCATCTGTTCACGATCTTTTTTGGTATTTGTAACGTACTGCATTGCAATTACTCCGCAGATAAATACTGCTCGTAGCTGGCCACGTCGAGCAGGTCGTCCGCGGCAGAGGGGTCAGTGATCTCGAGCACAGCAATCCAGCCATCATTGTGTGGTGAACTGTTTATGATCTCTGGACTTGACTCAAGCTCAGTATTAACCTCGATAACCTTGCCGCTTATCGGTGCGTAGACCTCGCCTGCCGCCTTCACCGATTCCACCGTGGCCAGGTTATCCCCCTTTTTTATCTCCAGTCCCACCGTGGGTAGCTCGATAAACACGATATCCCCCAATTCGGCCTGGGCATGATCCGTGATTCCCATTTTTGCTCGGTTTCCTTCAAGCTTGACCCACTCGTGCTCTTTGGTGTAACGAAACTCTGACGGGTAGTTCATCGATCCTCCTTAGTAGGTTAATTGTCGCTGGATAGACTCAAAATGGTGGTCCGTCCTCGCGTGCGGTTGGATAAAAGCTTGCATATGCTTTGTGAAACGCAACTTTTATCCTTCCCAGGGGTCCATTTCTCTGCTTTGCGATAATGACCTCCGCCTCGCTCACCAGACCTTTACCACTGGCCGATGGTTCCGCCATTGGTTGGTCATAGTAATCCTTGCGGTAGATGAAAGCGACGATATCGGCATCCTGCTCGATCGCCCCTGATTCACGCAGATCGGCAAGCTGCGGCACCTTTGACTCGCGCCGCTCCACCGCCCGATTCAATTGGGAGACGGCAATCACCGGGGCGTCCAGTTCCCGCGCGAGGTGCTTTAGCGAGCGTGAAATATATGATATCTCTTGCTCCCGCACGTCGGTTCGTATTCCCCCCTCCACCAATTGCAGGTAGTCGACTATCAACATATCCAACCCATGCTGGGCCGCCATTCGTCGTGCCTTTGCCTTTATCTCCAGGATGGAGGCGCCGGGGGTATCATCCACGATGATGTGCGCACGCTGGAATTTGCTCGCCGCGTTGGCGAGATCGCGCCACTTCCCAGCCGGGACATAGCCACCACGCAGGCGGTGTAGGCTCACCTTGGCCTCTCCACACAGTAGCCGCTCCAGGAGCTGCTCTTTGGCCATCTCCAATGAAAATATACCCACCGTTGCCTGTTCACGAATCGCCGTGTGTCGTGCTATAGATAGGGCAAGGCTGGTCTTTCCCGTTCCCGGTCGCCCTGCAAGCACAATCAGATCAGAACGTTGTAGCCCCGAGGTCATCTCGTCTACCTTGGGAAAGCCGGTGCCTAGGCCGGTGATGGTATGTCGCTCCGGATCACGGTGAAGTTCCTCCAGGGCATCGATATGCTCGTAGAGAAATTGACTGAGCAGGTAATATTCCCCTGTGGACTCATGGCGTGAGATGTCGAACAGTATGGACTCCGCCTTGTCAAGGGTCTCGTCGGTTTCCCTTGCCTCATCGTAGCCGAGTTCGGTGATTCTCCCCCCGGCATCGATCAAGGCACGTAGGAGCGCCTTTCTACGAATGATATCGGCGTAGTATTCGAGACTGGCTGTTGTGGTAACCCGGTCGAGAAGCTCATTGAGGTATATACGCCCCCCGGCCTGCTCCATATCTCCCCTCTCCAGGAGACGGTTGGCTACGGCTACAATGTCTGCTGGTTCTCCCCGCTCAAATAGCTCACGGATGGCACGGAAGATGATCCGGTGCGCGCGCCGGTAGAAATGCTCCGGTCGCAGTTTTTCCATCAGGACAGGGACCATCCCCTCGGGCTCCAAAATTGTCGAGCCGAGGACAACCTGCTCCGCTTCAAGGTTCTTAGGCAGATTCCGCAGGTAGGTCTCTCCTGCTTGCCCCATCTTTTCCCGCGCCATCTAATGACCTCCACGCTCATTATACGAACTCCTGTGGCGGGGGCAATCACTAAGGTCCTTTGCCCCTTGTAGTTCATTAAGCGTTGTCTGGATTGCAGAGGGCTTGCCGGCTTGCTATACTCTGGCAAACATCAGATTACTGGGAGGGTGATGTGGAAGTTCTGACGATGAAAGAGTTGCTGGAGACCGGGGTACACTTCGGTCACAGAAAGAGAAAGTGGAACCCAAAGATGTCAAGCTACATCTTCACCGAACGAAAAGGGATTCATATTATCGACCTGGAGCAAACGGTGAGGCTATTCGAGAAGGCATATTTCTTTGTGCGTGACGAAACAGCAAAAGGGGGCGAGATTTTGTTCGTTGGGACCAAGAAACAGGTCCAGGCGACCATAGAGGATGAGGCCAGGCGCTGTGGGGCACATTACGTAAACCGACGCTGGCTCGGTGGTACCCTTACCAATTTCGCCACCATCCGGCGAAGCATTGATCGGATGAAGGAATTGGAGACGATGGAGGAAGACGGCACAATGGAGGATATTCCCAATAAGGAGGCTGTCCGCCTGCGTCGCGAGCTGGCCAAGCTGCAGAGAAACCTTGAGGGGATTCGGCGGATGGAGCGGGTGCCAGATCTTGTGTACGTTATCGATCCCGAGATAGAGCAAAACACCGTCCGTGAGGCCAACATATTGAACATCCCCGTCATTGCCATCGTCGATACAAATTGCGATCCAGACCCAATTGATTTCCTCATTCCTGGAAACGATGACGCAATTAAGGCTACCAAGTTGATCACCTCGCGAATTGCGGATGCGGTATTGGAAGGGAGCGAGGGCCGACAGACAATCCAAGAACAAGAGAGGGAAGAGACCGCCGAGGAAATCGAGGGACCGGAACCAGAGAAAGAAGAGGCGGCAGTGTCTGCAACCGAGGTGGCTGCAGAGGAGGAATCAACCAGAAAGGAAATGAGTGACGATGAAAATTCGCAGTGAAGAAGTAAAGAGACTGCGTGACGAGACGGGGATCGGGATTATGGACTGCAAATCTGCTCTTACAAAAGCCGAGGGCGACCTGGAACGGGCTAAACAGATACTACGCGAGGAGGGGTTGGAGCTCATAGGCAAGTCGGGACGACCCGTAAACGAGGGCCGGATAGAGGCCTATATCCACCACAGCGGCAAGGTGGGGGTGCTATTGGAGATCAACAGCAACACGGATTTCGCCGCCAACAGCGATGCTTTTCGTGAATTTGCGCGTGATGTAGCAATGCAGATAGCAGCCAATAAGCCGCGCCACATCGCCCCTGAAGATGTCTCCGAGGCTGAACTGGAGGCGGAAAGGAATATCCTCAGAAAACAGGGGGAGAAAGAGGGGAAACCACCAAAGATAATCGAGAAAATTGTTGAAGGACGACTCAAAAAATTCTACACGGAGGTCTGTTTGCTCAAGCAACCATTCATCAAGGATCCCTCTCGTTCCATAGAGGAACTACTCGCCGATCTCCGTATCAAGACAGGGGAGGACATCAGCATCAAAAGATTTGCCCGCTTCGAAATCGGCGAGGACACATGACATGAACGCGCCGTCGCGCCTGCTGCTGAAGTTGAGCGGTACAGCGTTCAAGAATGAGAATGGACCATTTTCCGAAACCAAACTCCACCGATTTTCTCAGGAGATCGCCTTACTCACTCAAACCGAGCTGGCAATTGTGGTCGGCGGGGGGAACATTATCCGTGGTTCCCGCAGTGAGTTAATAAATCGGATCGAGGCAGACACGATCGGGATGCTCGCCACTGTGCTAAACGGGCTTATCTTGAGGGCTTACCTGGAACAGGCAGGGCGAAAGGCGATCCTGCAGTCGGCGATAGCAACCGAATTTACCGAGCCCATCTCGTGGCGTCGTGCCCGCTCTGCCCTGAGCAATGGAGAGGTGGTCATCTTCGTCGGGGGGACAGGTAACCCATTCGTCACAACCGATACCGCGGCAGCAATCCGTGGGGCAATGATCGCCGCCGATCTCATCGCCAAGGGCTCGGACGTGGATGGGGTATACACCGATGATCCAGCCAGCGGAAAAGAGGTCCACCTGTTACGAAATATAACATACGATAAATTCATCCGGGAACGCTACCGGGTGATGGATATCACTGCCGTTGAGATCTGTAAGGAACACGACCTTCCAATTGTCGTATTCAATCTGAATGCCCCTACTGCGTTAGAGATGATCGCCGCTGGAAAACCAGTGGGGACAATCATTCAATAAGATCCCGTTAAGGATTTACTGCGTAAATCTTTTTGACAATTGTTTTTGGACAAATCAACCCATTGCATAAAGTCTCTTCGTAGTTGATTTCAGGTGCACTCCTGACCGAATTATTCTACCGCCGAGCGCGCAAAGATCGCTGAGATTGGATATTGAGAAAGCCATATTCCTCTCTGCGTGCTCGGCGAGCTCTGCGGTAAAGGGGGTTGCAACAGCCTCAGCAGCCCCTTGAAATCTGCCCTCATACATGCATCAAGTCAAGCATATCGCCGAAACGCCTATTTAGTTCCGCTGTCACGGCTGCTGGTAACCCTTGGGCAAGCATCGCCCGCGCCTCGGCTCGTGCCGCGTCAATAATCTTGTAATCTCTCAGCAAGTCGACGGCACGTAGCCGGGAGAAGAAGCCATGCTGCTTGGTCCCGAGCATGTCCCCAGGACCGCGGATTAAAAGATCCTCTTCGGCGATGGAGAACCCATCAGCGTGTTTCGCAAAAGCGGTGAGTCTTCTCTTCGCCTGTTCAGTATTGGCTGTGGAGATGGCAAAACAGATTGCCGGTTGAGCGGAGCGGCCGATGCGGCCACGCAACTGGTGTAATTGCGATAGACCGAAGCGATCGGCGTGTTCAATCACCATTAGATCAGCATCACCAACATCAATTCCCACCTCGATGACTGTAGTCGTTACAAGAAGACGGATCTTACCTGAGCGGAACCCCTTCAGTACATTGTTCCTCTCTTCCTCATTCAGCCGTCCGTGAAGTAGCCCCACCTCGAACTCGGGAAGTTCCGCGTCAAGCTCCCGAGCGACCTGCACCGCTGCTTTAAGGTCGCTTCGCTCTGATTCCTCTATCAGGGGGAGAACTACGTACCCCTTGCCGCCAGCTGCGAGCCGCCGGCGCACCTCTTTATACACCTGTTTTCTCCCCTTCTCTTCCACCCACACGGTGGTAACCCTTCTTTCCCCCATCGGCAGTCCCTCTATCAGCGAGATATCGAACCCCCCGTATAGAGTGAGGGCAATTGTCCTTGGAATTGGGGTTGCACTCATCACGAGAAGATCGATGTTATCACCTTTCTCTTCCAGCACGGACCTCTGTACGACCCCGAACCGGTGCTGTTCGTCAATCACAACCAACCCCAATGAGGCGAAATTAACATCCTGTTGAATAAGGGCGTGTGTCCCCACAACGATGTCGATCTCCCCGTTTAAAAGTCGCTCCTTCAGACGACCCTTCGCCCTGTTTATCCCCGTCAGCAATTCCACCCTGACCGGCAGGCCAGCGAGCCAATGGCCCAATCGGGCCGCATGCTGCTCCGCCAGGATCTCGGTAGGGACCATGAATGCCACTTGATAGCCGGCCTCCACAACATACAGGGCAGCGGTGAGTGCTACGATCGTTTTGCCTGTGCCCACATCGCCTTGTAGGAGTTTCACCATCCGGGCTTCGCTGCCAAGGGCCCGCAGGAGTTCCGTCAATGCCCCCTGTTGTGAGCTCGTCAGCCGGAATGGAAGACTGGCGAGGAAGGAGTTGGCCAGTTGGCCTGAGCCGGCATGTACTATGCCTTTACTCTGGTCCCGCCGCTTGAGCATGCCGAGCTGCAGGAGCCACATTTCGTCAAATGCCAGACTGCGACGTGCCCGCTCAAACTGCGCCTGGTTTGGAGGGGAATGGATAGTGCGGACCGCCTCCCTCTTGTAAAGCAGGTTGTACTTGTTGATGAGGGGGTCCGGTAACAACTGGACGAAGGCCGAGCCGTAGACATCCAGATTTCTGCGGATGAGCGAGCGCAGAACTCGGTCGCTTACCCCCTCGGTGGCTGGGTAAATGGGTACGATCCGTCCCGTTTCCTGACCCTCCCCGGTTGGTTCCCAGGCGGGGGCCCGCATCTGCAACTGGCCATATGCCTGTTCTACTTTTCCATGGAGGTCGATCTTCTCCCCCCGCTGTAGCTGTTGGGCGAGCCACGGTTGGTTAAACCAAACGGCATAGAGGATTCCTGAGCCGTCCCCCACTGCCACCTTGACGATCTTCATACGCCGGTTTACGTAGATCTGATCAACGGCAAGGATCTCTCCCCGTACCCCCACCTCTTCCCCCACACTGAGCCGCTCGATGGGACTGAATCTGGAGCGATCCTCCAGGCGGCGAGGAAAATAGGTCAACAGATCCTCTACCGTGATAATCCCGAGCTTGTTTAGTTTGGCAGCCCGCTTCTTTCCCACCCCTTTTGCCTTTTCTACCGACTGGGAGAGTAGCTCAGGATCCTTTCGCGGTACCTCGGATACCTCCCCATGCAAAAGATATTCCAGCAGCCTAGAGACAGCACGCTGCCTTTCGAACGGGCCGGCCTCCTTGTAGCCCGCGACCAGGGATTTGGCCTGGGGGAGTGACCTTCCCACAAATTCCTCCAGTCCACAGGTGACGGCATTGTCTTTGTACCCTTTTGCGCATTCGAGCCTGATTATCTTCTCTACCTTTTGCGCGGGATCCTCCATCTCTTGTGACATTTCAACGCTTACTATATAATCGAGTGGCTATGGGCACAAGTGAGAAAACAGTGGAGGTTAAAACATACGGGTCCCCTGTCCTTCGCGGACAGGCAAAACCTGTAGAGGACATCGATGATGATGTAAAGGGGCTATCACAGCGCATGGTCGAGGCGATGCTCCAGGCAAACGCAGTCGGTATTGCCGCCCCTCAACTGGGAATAAGCACGCGGATTATTGCCCTCGATATCAATGACGAACTTCACATCTTGATAAATCCCGAGATTATCGGTTCCTCCAAGCTTGCAGAAGAAGAACAGGAGGGCTGTCTGAGTATTCCCGGGGTGGCGGCACCCATCCCCCGCAAGGTCAAGACTGCAGTGAAGGGGATCACCCTGGCTGGCAAACAGGTGGAGCTTGAGGGTGAAGGGTTGATGGCCCGCGCCATTCAGCACGAGATAGATCACCTCAACGGTGTTCTCTACATCGATTATTTAACCTCAACACGTCGAAAGATGTTGCTCAAGGAATATAGAAAGCAAAGCAAGGAGGAAGGGGAAGGGTGAGGGCTGTCTTCTTCGGTACCGCAGAGGTTGCCTGTCCCTCACTCAAGCTGCTTTCCGAGCGGCATGAGGTGTCCCTCGTCATAACCCAGCCCGATCGGCCGGCGGGGAGGAAAGGTCGATTGAGGCAAGCCCCGGTGAAGCTGCAGGCCGACAAACTGGGGTTGAATGTAGCTCAGCCGGTATCCATCAACAGCGAGGTAGGGCTAACCCTGCTCAACGAGGCGGCTCCTGATGTCATAGTCGTCGTAGCCTACGGTCAGATTCTGCGCCAGCAGGTATTCACGCTTCCCCCACTTGGAACGATCAACATTCACGCCTCCCTCCTTCCCAAATACCGTGGGGCGGCCCCGATCAACTGGGCGATCATCAATGGAGAAACAGAGACAGGGGTGAGCTCTTTTCTCATCGAGGCGGGGGTGGACACCGGGAATATCCTCCTGCAGCGCGCAATCCCTATCGGGATGGACGAAACAGCTGGGGAGCTCCACGCCCGGCTTGCCGTTCTTGGTGCGCAGGTGCTTCTGGACACCCTGGCTGGACTTGAAACAGAAACGATTCATCCCAGAGTGCAGCACCCGGCAGCTGGCACCGCCGCCCCCAAGCTTACCCGCGAAACCGGGCGGATCAATTGGGGAAAAGACGCAAAAGCGATCCATAATCAAGTACGGGGCATGAATCCCTGGCCAGGTGCCTTCACCTACCTTGGCAAGCGACGTGTGAAGATTCACAGAACTAAACTCACCGGGATCGCCCGCGGCCAGCTGACACCAGGGAGAGTGCGGCAGCCCGAATCGGATCAACAACTCCTTGTGGCCACGGCTGATAACCTTCTCCAGATCCTCGAGATCCAACCCCAGGGGCACCGTTGCATGAGCGGGCGAGATTTTCTAAACGGCCGGCATGGCCAACCTACCTCCTTCAGCTGAGGACTGGATAGAGTCCCGCGAGGCCGGTTTCCTCTTGTTTACGTTCAAGTTTGATCCCAGAAAGCCTGCGGATGAGGATCTCTGCTGTGTTGTTAACCGTCGCTTTTAATACATGCCCACCGAGGGCAGCCCCACCCTTTTTGGCCACCGTTGTATGGCAGTGAACGATAAGTTCCCCCTGCTTGTCCCCAAGGTTGCCCTGCAGGGAAAGTAGCTCCACCGGCTCTGAAATATGCTCCCGCACGTAATCAGTGCCGTCCCAATACCCTAACTCGAGGTCGCGAAGCATCCCCACCCCGTTTAAGATCACCCCGGAATTAATCCCAAGTGAGCTGAGTGAGTCGATAAGATTTTCCCCGTCCATCAATCTTAGCATCACATCGTTTCCACTGCTTGCCTTTAGCATTCATGACCTCCTTTTTACAAAATTGTAGCAAACTGTCTTGCATCCCTCCACACGATCCAAAGGGTCAAATCCTCTGCTCTCTGCGGCCCTATCTGTGTACATGTGCAAGGTGTTGTTGACGGATTCTATTCGATTACCGATTCTTCAAGATCGATAGTGTCGAGCCGGACCTTGAAATCCTGTCTGGAGAGATCAAGAAGTCTGCCAATGAAGACGTAATCTGCCAACCAGGTTGCGACAGAACTCGGTGAGACGTTCCAGATTGACGCTTGACAGTCCATCCTATTCGCAGTAAGGCAGCAAGCACCAAGCAAGCTTTGGTTGATGGCCATTGGCTTATGCCGGCACTGCGAAGACTTCACGCAATTCGGGAATTGTCTCACCGTGTTCCAGTCGATCAGCCAGCACGCGCAATGCCAAGGCTTTAACCCTTGAAATCGCTTCTTCACGACTTTGCCCGTAGGCCATCACCCCAGGTAGCTCGGAAATTTCGGCGATCCACCGACCGGCTTCCTCCCGTTCAATTTCTATATTCATCCTTTACGCCTCCGATACACATTTAACCAAGGTTTCCCCAGAAAGACAACTACGTTGCCAACCATCTAACGACTCAGGTGAGACGCGAGTGGAAGCGCGCTGGAGCGCACCTCCACTTGTTGGTATTTCTCCAAGCGTTTCCCTTTCTCTCTCTCATCCTCTTTGAAGAATAAACAGCACGAGGATGGCCACAAGGACCAAGGTGTTTACGAGTGAGCATACAAGAACGGTAGCCTGGAATCGACGAAACCTGAGTTCGGTGAACGGCATGATTTGGGCAATAACATCCTTCAGAGCCTTTGATGTGCTCTCCAAGCTCGCTGTGGCAGCTTGATGAATCTCTTTCCCCGACTTGTACTCCTTGATCTCAGCTACAAGTTCTTCCGTCTTTGTTTTGCATTCATCGATCAACGCGTGAATATTTTGCGGCATCATTGACCTCCTTGATTTGTTTTACGATCACAGAAAGCGCTGCCAAGGAGTATGCAAAGGTAACAAGGCGAGGGAGGGCCACAATTAAGGGATGCAGATGCAGTACCTGCTTTACACCCAAAGTGCAAGGATCGTCGGCGATTGGATGAGGCATTCAAGCTGAACAGACGAGGATTCACCGTTTATATACTTCAGGAGGAGCTAGAGTCAACTTTGGAGCTATACCTATCAGGGGGCGGCAGTCAAGTGGTTTAGGCGCTGGTACAGTTGGACCATTCGGACTCGGATCACAGCGGTAAAGGACTTTGCCAGAAGTCTCAAGGCGCATTTAAATGGGATCTTGGCTCATTGCAAGCACAAGATTAACACTTCGTTCCTGAAGGGGATGAACAACAAGATCAAGGTCATTAAGCACATTGCTTTTGGCTACAGAGGCCTTGGATACTTCTTCTTAAGGATCAGAGGAGTTTTCCTATGATCTACCTTACCTCAAGCGTGAGGAACCTGAAAAGAATCACGTTCTATTGCTGGGCGCAGCAGCCTTACTGTATGTCAACTCAAAGACAGTGTCAGTAAGCCATTTCCTGAAGCTGTCGTTGTCGCTGAATTGCTTAAATAGCTCCGTATCGTCTGTTAGGAGTTCCAGGACGGCTCGTTCGAGTGCCTTGTCGTGCTCAATCCGAGCGTTCTGTCTGTCCGAGTTCTTGATGGCGTTCCGGTAGGCCTGGTCTGCTGCGACTTTCTGTGGGATCTCCTGGCTGACCATCTGCTCGATTCTGTCCCGGTCCTTCCAGTCGATGTCGCCGAATTGGTCATTGAACGCCTTGATGATGTTGCTGAGCAGGTCTAGCTTAGGTTCGGGCTTTCTGCCGCCATCGCTGGTCGGGACAGGCTCAATCTCGGCGTCCTCGTCCGGAAGAGTTATCTTCATCGATGCCTTGACTTCCACTCTATAGCTGTCCATGTCGATAGCCTCCAGAATGCCTTTTGACAGGTCCGTCTCTATAGGCGCTGGCAGCTTCGGGATCAGGAAGTTCAGGAAGATCGACAGTTTCTCCCACTCCGCGTTGGTGTAAGGCAAAATTGAGGCCAGGAACTGATAGGTCCGGACAAAGGTCTTGGCCTTACTCTTAAAATCCACCTGGTGGTCCTCATCCAGATCGGACTTATAAACTGCCACACAGGCATCGAGGATCGGGTCGAGCCGGTTTCGGTCTTCGCCGCTCAGGTAAAGCTCGGCCAGTCCCTCCACTTGATCAGGCGCGTAGACCTGATAGCCGCCCAGGTCGCCCTTGAGGTCATGCAGCTTGTTCGGGTCGGTCTCCTCGCTGAGGATCGTCGTGCGGTAGTAATCTGAGAAGGCATACTTGATCGCTTCAGCGTCATTAACAAAATCGAGCACAAAGGTATCGTGCTTGCCCGGGTGGGCCCTGTTCAGGCGGGACAGGGTCTGCACCGCCTTTATCCCGGAGAGCACCTTGTCCACGTACATAGTGTAAAGCAGCGGCTCGTCGTAGCCCGTCTGGAACTTCTCAGCAACGATGAGGAAGCGGTACGGGTCTTCCTGTATTCTTTTGACAATCTTGTTGCTTGGGAACCCATTAAGTGATGCCTCGGTGACGTTCTTCCCACCGTACTCACGCTCACCAGAGAATGCGATGATTGCCCTGTACTGGCTTTTCCCTTCCCGCAGGTAGTTCTCGATTGCGTGATAATACTGAATCGCCCGGTTGACCCCGCTCGTGACCACCATGGCGCGTGCCTGACCGCCGATCTTCCTGCGGGCGATAACCTGGTCGTAAAAGTGGTCTACCATGATTTCAGCCTTCTGTCGGATTGCGTGCTCGTGCGATTCGACGTACCGCCGCAACTTCTTGCGTGCCTTCTTGACATCGAACTCCGGATCATCTTCTACCATCTTCATCAGTCTGTAGTAGCTGGCAACGGGAGTGTAATGCTTCAGTACATCTAGGATGAAACCCTCCTGGATAGCCTGTTTCATGGTGTAGGAGTGGAACGGCCGGTGCCTGACCTTATCGCCTGCCTGGTACGGCTCACCGAAAATCTCCAGGGTCTTGTTTTTCGGGGTTGCGGTAAAGGCGAAGTAGCTCGCGTTGCCGAGCATCTTTCGCGCCTCCATGATCCGGTTGATGCGGTCCTCAAAGGTCTCTTCCGGTTCCTCGCTGCCCTGCTCAGCAAGCGCGATGTTCATCTTTGCTGAAGTACGACCACCCTGACTGGAGTGTGCTTCATCAATGATGATGGCAAACTCCCGGCCCCGGTGTTCGTCGCCGATCTCGTCTAGGATGAAGGGGAACTTTTGCACCGTGGAGATGATGATCTTCTTGCCCTCTTTGATGAAGCGCCGCAGGTCGCCGGAGCGTTCGGCGTGGCCCACCGTTGCCGACACCTGAGCGAATTGCTTGATGGTGTCCTTGATCTGTCTGTCCAGCACCAGGCGATCGGTGACAACTATGATCGAATCGAAGACCGTCTTGCCGTTTCTGGAAAGCCCGATGAGCTGATGGGCCAGCCAGGCGATGGAGTTTGACTTGCCGCTGCCGGCCGAGTGCTGGATCAGGTAGCGCTTGCCTGCCCCGCTCTCCTTGGCGTCGGCCAGAAGTTTTCGTACCACATCGAGCTGATGATACCGCGGGAAGATCTGCTTCCGTTTCCTCCGTCCCCTGTCGTCCTTCTCCTCGACGATTTGGGCGTAGTTCTCCAGGATGTCCGACAGACCTCGCCGGGTCAAGCTCTGCTTCCAGAGATAGTCTGTCTTCAGCCCGTTGGGATTCGGTGGGTTGCCCGCCCCATCGTTGAAGCCTTTGTTAAAGGGCAGGAACCATGAGTTCTTCCCCTTGAGACGCGTACACATACGTACTTCCTGGTCGTCCAGGGCAAAGTGCACCGCACAGCGGCCGAACTGGAAAAGAAGCTCTCTGGGGTCGCGGTCCCGCTTATACTGCTGAATAGCATCCGCCACGGTCTGCTTAGTGAGATTGTTCTTCAGCTCAAAGGTGGCAAACGGAAGGCCATTGATGAAGATGGCCATGTCGAGTGCAAGCTGGGTCTCATCCCGGCTGTAGCGAAGCTGGCGGGTGACACTGAAGATGTTGGCCCGGAACAATTCCTCGGCCTTTCTGTTTCCCGGCGTCGGTGTGGCATAGAACAGGCCAATGGAATCTGCGTGATGCTTGACGCCGTTCCGCAGCACGTCAATGACGCCGCGCTTGGCTATCTCGCCCTGCAGCCGGTGCAGGAACTGCTGCCGCTTAGGTCCATCCTCGGCAAAGCCTAACTGCTCAACGACCTTCGGTTGGGTCTTCTGCAAGAACTCGAGCAACTTAGCGAGGTCGACAGCATGATCACGGTCGTAGTCGGCTGGATCACCTTCGACATAACCGGCCCCGCCGTACGGCATGGTCACATCGCGCGCCACCCACTCACCCGGCCGTTTATCTACAGAGCGCCCGGTTAACGAGGCGACGATCAGGCTTTCCAGGCCGTGTTCGCTCGTGTCGGTGGTCATCATAGTTATCTCCCGCTGCAGCCAGCTTCTTGGCCACCCTCTATCAAATGACCGTCAAATACGGAGCCACGCCGTAACATACTGGTAAGCGCGAACATAATCGATCTTTGTCGTCCCTTGATATCCGCTTCCATCAAATAGCCATCAAATGAGAGCTAAAGCGCATCCTTTTCTTGGTCAGAATCGTGCTCCTAGATCCCTTAGCATTTGGTATGTATTGAGCCACTTTACATCAAAATGCCTACAAATGTTGGGTATTTTAGGCTTCTTGGAATACTCGTTGACTAGATTTTCATGAGTGACAACAAGAGCGTCCTCTACCTTTGCATGAGCTATCACCCACGCATCAGCGCCATCAAGGAACTCCTGTGCCTGGTGTTCAGCGTACTGTGCATGTACGTAGACGGCGATTCGATTGAAAAACCTCTGTACATCCGCAGAAGGCTCGCAAAATAGTCCGGTGCCTTTACGCTCCTTTGCCCAGACAGCCAGTTCATCGTCTCCCGCTACCAGCTCTTCATAGACTGTCATCGAACTGCAAATCACACCAGCTTCAGCTTGCTTGTCCAACAACCTCCAAAATGACGGTACGATATCCATACTATATGGTCCGTTCTTGGCTTGGATAAACACATTGGCATCCAGATAGTAACGGCGCATTATCAGCTACCGACCTTCCATCCGCTCTCTCAGCCCCTCTAGTGTCTTAACTTTAACACCGAGGAGATTGGCCGCTTCTCGATACAACAACCGCCCTTCGAACGCTGCAGAGACAACTGTCTGCGTGAGGCGTTTGCTGCTGCGTGTCCAGTAAGTAGCGTATGGATCACCGCCGCTACTCTCTTTGATCGGTTGCTGTTTTTCTAATTCCAGCTTGTATTGCTTGAAGAAACTGTCTCGACTTATTCGCCCTAATTCCAAAGCGCGGCGCAAAACAACTACCGAGCTTACTTTGTAGTACCTGGTTATCTCAGTAATATTCTCTTCTAAGTTTTTCTGGTTATTCCATCGTTGCAGAAAATCTGCCTGTGGTGTCAGGACTTCTGCAGCAACCTGGTTGCAGAATTTCTCAACTTCGTATTCCTCTTCTGTCGAACTGTGTGCCAAATCAGGACTGGAAATGGCGCTTTCACCGATCCACAGATGAACCAATTCATGAGCCAGCGTAAAAATCTGCGCTGCCTTAGCATCTCTGCTGTTAATGAACACTACAGGTGCCAGGTGGTCACTGAGTGCGAACCCCCGAAACTCTCCGACAGAGAGTGGCCGGTGATTATTGTTCTTCACTACGCTGTTTCGCATTACCAAGATCCCTGCATATTCTGTTCTTTCTATGAGCAAATTTAGAAAATCTTGCCAGTTTCGTGCCTTATGCCGTAATTCACCATTGATTTCTAGGGTGGCGCATATATCTCTGGCAACATCTGCCACTGGATCACTAGTGGAATAACGGCCGATGAAAGGTAGGAGTTCAGCTCCTTCCTGTTGGAGATACTCTCGGTACCAGTCCTGTTTCCGCAACACATTATTTAACGTATCAAGGAAATCAACGCTCAGTTGGGTGTATCTCTCATCGTGAATGGTCCTAAGATCTGGTATTGCCGGCGTCTCATCCGGTGGTTCGGATAAGAATAAGTAACCAAATGGAATGCGTAGAGTCCGGGCAAGCACCCGTGCCTGTCGAAAGGTTGGATATGCCCTACCCGACTCCCACAATGCGAATTTCTCCGGCTTGACTGGGAGCTTTCTTGCCACATACTCTGGTGGCCATTCCAGACGCTCGCGTGCCCAGCGCAGCATAGCTGGATGGATCAAAGCCTGCGTCATGGCTCTCTAGCCTCCCTCTGGTGCGGTATCATCACTCTCTTCTACCACATTATAACCCCGTACGTCGAGCTTGCCGGTGACGACGTCGGCGATCAGGCGGGTGCGGTATTCGCCCAAGAGCTCGATCTCGCGCTTGGCGCGGGCGATGGCGGTGTCGATGTCGGCGGTGGGTTCGTTGAGGTGCTCTACGATTGCAGCCTGCTCCGAAAACGGGGGGGCGGGAATGTAGAACCGATTCAGATCAGAGAAGCGCAGCGACGGCTGCATGATTAGTGATATCGATGCTTTCTCGTATGCGAACAAGCGGTGCATCACCATCTCGTAGTACGAGGTGCTCGTCCTGTTATCTCGCGGAACGATTATCGCGCAGTTTTGGGACAGGCTGAACGCGCCCGAAATCAACCTCGTGGACATGGCCCGCGCGCCGACTGTCGTTACCAAGATCACATCGTTTTCGAAGTCAAACTCATGCCAACTGATGCTTCCCATTAGACCGTTGTTTTCGGTCTGACCACTGAAGACTGGGAAAGGCCCAGGATTGGCCCCGATGTACTCATTCGTCAGCTCGGCGGCCCTGCTCCCTTTTGCGTACCGAAAATCAAATCGAAGCTTCCGCACCTCCCAATGCTCTGGCACCTGGCCCAGCCACTCGACGCCAGAGGGTTTGAAGGGGACGTTGGGGTCGAGGCCTGCCTGCGCTGCAGCGGCAGCAGGCAGGCCGCGGGTGACGGCGCGGTGGATGATGGCCTGCTTCTGCTCGGTGAGCAGCTTGATCAGCTTCCGCTTTTCCCGGATGTACCGCCGAATCCGCCGATCGACATAATCCAGATAGCGAACAATGGCGGCTTGCTCGGGAAGAGGAGGGAGGGGAAGCCAAACCGACTTGATGCCAGCGTGAGAAAGGCCATATCTCGTTACGCCCTTAGCCCCAACATGGAACTGGTAAGCAACTGTTTTGCTCTGTAGCGCTCGGAACAAATAATCACCAGAAAGTAGACTGGTGAAAGCTCGCAGTAAGGCCAAATGATAGCCAGAGATAAAGTCGTTCGCTGACTTCGTAACCAGAGCGGGAACCCCAATGTCGTCCCAACTCTCAGAATCCTTCGTAATAAGGACGTCGTTCGCAGCTAGCCGAAATAACTCAATCTCCTCGGATGTTGCTGTAGCCCGCATGAAGTCCATCTGTTCGCTAATGCGATCATTATTGTAGACATCAACATAGTTGCAGAGTCGGACGGGCGTTTCATCTTCCTTGGTGTGTTTGTCGACGTTGCTAACGCGCATATCCGAAATGGTCTGGAGCCTCCGCACCTCCCAGTGCTCCGGCACCTCCCCCAGCCACTCCACACCGGAGTCCTTCATCTTGGGATAAGGTTTGAGGTTGGTGATCATGACAGCACCTCGAACCACTCTTTGATCCGCAGTGCCATCAGGCGGCGGCGCT
>JAYEMK010000061.1:0-23772 GCA_034718095.1 Candidatus Bipolaricaulota bacterium
AGAAATATTTCATCGGACACACTGGATACCATCTACATTCCTTCTTATGAGCATTCATATCCCCTCTTTTATCATCCATTTTTCGCGCACCTTTTGTACGCGGCGCACTGCCCAACGACAACCCCCGGACTTGCCGGGGGATGCGCTTTTATTTATTCCAACGCACTAAAAGCGCTACTTTCGAACTGCTTCATAAACAAAAGAAGCGTAAAACCAGTCTACAAAAACCGTTCGATGCAGTGGCAGTTGGGGTCCAAGCTGGAGACTGGTTGGGAGAGGAGGATTCGAACCCCCACTAACAGGGCCAGGGCCTGTCGTCCTACCATTAGACGATCTCCCAGCACCAACATGTTAAATAACGCAATGGTCACTTTCAAGGGCACATCGCTGACGTATATAGTTAGCGTCCAGGCCAGAGGATAATCACGAATGGCACGAATAGACAAATTGCACGAATAGACCGATTAAATATTCGTGGGGTTCGTGAGCAGTTAATTCGCGGGATTCGTGATATATGATTAGCGTTTAGGATCATGATGGAATAGCGAATAACACGAATGGACGAATAGCACTAAGGATTCGTGTGATTCGTGATAAACAGTTTACCCGCGCGCTAAACGACTACTCTCTGCCCTCCAGTCTTCAATAAAAAAGAATGTCTTTTGTAAACATTTTACTATACAGCTGGCCGATAAAGCTAGCGCTATCTTTAAGATTTTTTCCACAATTGCCGGCAGGGCATAAGTCCCTGTTGCTGCCTTCCCAACAAATTGTTGCATTGTTAAGCTTCTCTGTGTACACTTGTTATTGGAGAAAAAATGGAGGGAGAAGACAAAGTGGTGCAGGAGAAGTTATCTGTCTTGGAACTTGCCAATACATTGGGAAATGTCTCGGAGGCGTGCAGACAAAAGAAGATCAGCCGTGCTCAGTTCTACAACTACAGACGGCGATTTGAAAACTATGGCCTGGAGGGTCTAAAGAACCGCCCCACTATACATGAGTCACATCCATCGACCACACCCAAGGCTGTAGCAAAGAGAATCGTAGAGCTCTCCTACCAGCATCCCGCCTGGGGGCGCCTGCGCCTCTCGAAACACCTCGCCCTTATGGGGATCTCCGTCAGCGGTCCTACGATCCAAAAGATCCTGCGGCGCCACAGGGTGGGGACACGCAATGACCGCTGGCTCACCCTCGAGGAAAGAGCGCAGGAGGCAAGTACCCAACTATCCCTCGAACAGATGAAATGGCTGGAGGGACAAAATCCCTGCTTTCGGGAACGGCATCAAGAGAGCTCACACCCGGGAGAGCTTCTGTGTCAGGGCACTTTCTATATCGGCCACTCTCAAGAATTAGGTGCGGTACAGATGCAGGCAGTAGTGGATTTATATGGAAGCTACGCCTTCGGCCGGGTACACACAGGGGCGGCCAGCGACCACGCGGTACTATTACTAAACAATAAGGTGATCCCCTTCTACACGGAGAGAGGGCTGAAACCAAAAGCAATCCTGACAGGCAGCGGACGGGAATACAACGGGAAAAAGATGCACCCTTATTCGCTTTATCTGAACCTTGTCGGCATCGAACACCAAAAAATAAGGGGGAAGAAGACTCAGATTCATGGATTCTTCGAGCGGTTTCGTCGGACGGTGCTGGATGAATTTGTGCCCAGGGCGTTCCCCCAGAATTCCAACACCCCCCTTAAAACCGTGCAGGCAAACCTGGAGGGCTGGCTCACCCACTACAACATGGAGCGGCCACATTACGGATATCGCAACATGGGACAGCGTCCGATCGAATTCATCGAGAATTATTTCAAGCAGGGACCCCCCAGGCAGGGTACAGCAACCGTTGAAGAAGAACCAAGATATCCGTGATGTAGACGGTATTTAGCTTTCTACAGGAGGTGATTATCCATTAACAGTTAAACAGGAACAGTTATCGATAGCGAGAAATATTACACAAAGGAGGAAGAACCCTATGAATATACGATTCTTGAGAAGTATCGGATTAGTATTGTTGCTTGGTCTCCTGTTGGGGGCCACGATGGGCCTCTGTCAGGCTAAAACAAAGCTCGTTTGGGCCGAGTGGTGGGATCCGGAATGGGGCGAGGACACGGTCGAGTGGATTGTATCGAACTTCGAGGAGGAGCATCCGGATGTAGATGTGGAAAGGTCTTTTGTTCCTCATGACCAATTCAACGACAAGCTTCTCACCCTCTGCCAGGCCGGGGATTGCCCGGACATCATGGGGATGGAGGTGACGTGGTCGGATGCATTTAATCGGCTCGGGCTCCTCGCCGACCTGACACCATTGGCGGCCAGCGCCAGCGAGAAGTTCAATTCCCAATATAATCCCGCCTGGATTATCAACTACAAGGGAAAGGCCATCATGGCCTACCTCTATACAAACTCCTATGGGGTCATCTACAACGTAAAGCTGCTGGAGGAGGCAGGACTTCAGCCCCCCACTGACTGGGAGGAGCTAAAGGATACATTAAAGGCGCTTCACGATCCAGTCGCGAAAAAGTGGGGTATTGCCCTTCCATTCGCGATGAAAAGCTCCTGTCACTTCATGCTGTATGACTTCTGGACCCGACTGATCCAGGCCGGAGGTCACATGGTTGACGAAAACGGGCTCGCCCGGTTTGACTCCCCGGCCGGGGTGCGCACCCTGGAATACTGGAAGAGCTTACTCGATGAAAATCTGGTATACCCGGGTACCGTCAAAGGCGCTTTAGCCACTGGAGAGAAGGAATTCCGGGAGCTGTTCGCTGCCGAGCAGGTGGCGATGATCTTAAGCGGCCCGTTCGAAAAGGGCGTGGCGCTTGAACGCAATCCCGACATTCAGCTGGCGTTCACCCCGCCATTTGAGGATTGTACAGGCGGATATCTGCTTACGGGAAGTGGAATAGCTATCTCGTCGCAGACCGAGCATCCTGAGCTCGCCTGGGCGTTCTTCGAGCACCTGGTGAGCCACAAGGTGGCCACCAAAATGATCGAGGAGAAATCCCTGACATGGGCCAACACAGCAGCACTCGGGGCCCCGGAACTGGCCGAAGACCCTATGCTTGGACCGTATGCCAAGATGGTGTCCAACCCCGCTTCAAGGTCCTGGATTGCCCTGCCATCTCTCGGCGATCTGTGCGGCGTCATCATGGAGCACGCGCAGGAGTACTTCCTCGGGCTCGTGGACGCAGAGACGGCGTTGAACGAAGCCGCGGAGGAGTGGAACGCAGTTGTTTCCGGTGGGTAGTTAGGTAGTTTGGGTCCGAGACCCGCGGGACAGGAGAGTTGCTCCTGTCCCGCGGTTTTTCATATCAGATCGAAGAGAGAAGAGGGATCATGCGAAGACGGCTGAGCGATCGTTATGATACGAAGGGCTTTCTTTTCCTCGCTCCCGCCTTGATACTGCTCCTATTGAGCATTGCCTTTCCCCTATTCAGGGTCATTCAGAGAAGTCTCCAGGAATATTCGACCCAGGCAGGTGGGTTTAAATACGTCTGGTTCAATCAATACCAACAGCTCTTTTCCGATCCCCTGTTTTGGATCAGTGTCCGCAACACCTTCGTTTTCACTTTAGGCTCCATCGCCCTTCACCTCGGTCTTGCCTATCCGATCGCGCTGCTTTTAAACGCCAAATGGCCCAATGTCAAGGTGCGTAATTTCTTCCGCGGTGCGTTCATCCTCCCGTTTCTTTTCTCCCCGCCAGCGGCCGCCCTGTTGTGGGGAATTCTGTTTCGGCCACTGGGACCACTTAACTACGGCCTCAGCAAACTAGGCATAGGATCGATTGCCTTTCTGGGGGATCCCAGCTGGGCACTTTTCTCAGTGATGCTCGTCAACAGCTGGGTGTACTTCCCACTTTACATGATCTTGATCCTTGGTGGTCTGCAGTCGATCCCAAGGATCCTCTACGATGCAGCCCGGGTGGACGGCGCCAACTGGTTCCAGCGCTTCATCTTCGTGACGCTCCCCCAGATGCGCACCCTGGTCATAACGGTGATCCTGATCGACTTTGCCACCTCCTTCATCCACTTCGATCTCGTCTGGACAATGACCAAAGGGGGACCCATGCGCAGCACCTACCTCATCAGCTTCTTCTTGTACGAGAAGGGGCTACGCGATTTCCGGCTCGGCTACGGATCAGCAGTAGGGGTTGTCATTGCACTCATAATGGCGATCTGCATTACAGCCTACGTGCTAATAGCAATCCGACGAGAGGAGGTGACCGCGTGAGGGCCCACACGCAACGTATAAGGCACATCCTCCTCTATACAATTACGACCCTGATAACCATTTTGGTGCTTTTTCCCGTCATATTTGGTTTTTTCACCTCTTTTAAACCTAACCCGGAGATATTCGTGTATCCGCCCAGACTGCTGCCGCAAAAATGGACACTTCAACCGTACACCTCTGTGCTCACCCAACAGCGATACCTGCACTATTTCTTAAACGGCTATCTGATATCAATCTCTTCCACTTTGCTGTGTGTCTTCCTCGGTTCCCTTGCCGGCTATGGCCTCTCCCGGTTCAAACTGCCCGCAAAACGAGGCCTCATGCTCGGGATCCTGGCCCTGCAAATGTTCCCAGGGGCAGTGCTCATGGTTCCATACTTCAACCTTTCCAGGGCACTGGGAATTTACGACACATACATCGTGCTGATTCTTATCGACACGACGTTTGCGTTGTCCCTGGTCACCTGGCTTTTGAAGAGCTACTTCGATTCCATCCCCGTAAACCTGGAAGAGGCAGCCATGGTTGACGGCTGCAGTCGATTTCGGGCCCTGCTTTCGATCGTAATGCCGCTGGCCCGCGCCGGGTTCATAGGGACAGGTGTATTCGCGTTCATCCGCGCATGGAATGAGTTCATGTTTGCACTGATCCTGACAAAGGGTCCGAACCGGGCCCCGGTGACGGTTGGCCTCGCTGAACTCTTCGGACAGTACACGATTCAATGGAATGGCGTCATGGCATTGACCGTCATCGCCACATTCCCATTGCTCATAGCCTTTATATTCGTACAACGCTACATCATCCGCGGGATAACCAGCGGTGCGGTTAAGTAGAAAATACAACCGTAATTCTCGGTTGCCTTCTCCCCTTACCCGAGGTTAAAATGGTGGTGTTATGAATTATGTACGTGAACCGGTAGTCGCCGGAATGTTTTATCCGGGACGGGCTAAAGAACTGTCAGGGATGATCTCCCACATGGTTGCAGAGGGCCGTGCCCAACCCAATGTACTCCCCTCTCCCACCGGGCTTATCCTCCCGCATGCGGGCTATGCATACTCAGGGAAGGTGGCAGCGAGCGGCTACACATGGCTCGCCTCACGCGGTCGGCCCGAATGGGCGATCATCCTCGGCACGAACCACACAGGGTTGGGAAGACCAATCTCGATCCAGCGAAGCGGCAACTGGAGGACCCCCCTTGGGGTGGCACCTATTATGAGCGAACTCGCGGGGCTCCTTGTAGAAAGGGGATTCCATGTTGCTAAGAGTGCATTCGCCCGTGAACACTCCGTCGAGGTACAGCTCCCCTTCCTGCAGTATTTATTCGGCGCTGAGTTTCCCTTCGTGCCGATCTGTGTCAAGTTGCCCGCACTCGATGAGTTAATGAAAGCGGGAGAGATAATTGCCCAAGTCCTGAGCGAAAGCAGGGGGATATTGATAGCAAGCAGCGATTTTACTCACTATCAACCACAGTCGGTGGCCAGTCGGATTGATCGAAAGGCAATAGACAGGATTCTATCATTAGACGGAGAGGGCTTTTACAACAGCCTGGTAACGAAGAGGCTGTCAATCTGCGGAGGGGGGGCAATCACCATCCTGATACAGGCCGCTCGTGTCCTCGGCCTGGACAGAACCCGTCTTCTATCATACGGGACCTCCGGAGACGTCACCGGTGATAAAAGCTCGGTTGTTGGGTATGCGGCCATTGCCCTGGGCAGAGAAAATAATGATCAATAGTATGACCGGCTTTGGGGCCGGAGAGACGGAGAAGGATGGTTGGCGGGTAGAGGTAATGATTCGTACCGTTAATCACCGCCATTTGCTGGTTAAACTTCACTGCCTGCGCGATCGGCCTCAGCTTAAAACAAAAGTGGAACAGGAAATAAACGCGGCGCTCTCCCGCGGCAGTGTAGAAGTGCACGCCAAATTAGAAAGACAGATAAACGAGTCGCATGCCCTATTCGACCACGGCTTGATCCGGGACTACCTCACTGAACTCACCCGAATATGTGATGAATTCTCACTTTCTGAGCCACCAGCCCTCAGGGATCTGATAGAGCTGGGGGCCTTCCAACCGACAAGGGATGAGGATGAAGCCCTATGGCCGGTTATAGCCCCAGCACTGCGGACTGCCATCGCGGCCGCGCAGGCGTCACGACAGGAGGAGGGGAAGCGGCTCTCGGCCGAACTCAACCGTATTTTAGAGAGACTCGCTCAGCAGCTTTCCCAGGTAGAGCAACGAGTGCCGAAGATGTTGAATGCGACACGGTCAAGGCTGCGCGAACGGGTGGCCGGGCTCCTGCCACAACTGGACCCCGACAGGCTGGAGGAGGAGGTAGTAATTGTCGCGGAGCGGACAGATGTGCATGAAGAGATAGCCCGGCTGCGGGCACATCTGGAACGTGCCAGGTCCCTGCTTGCCGCTGCGGGACCACCAGTGGGAAAGGAGCTCAACTTCCTCGCACAGGAGCTCCTGCGCGAGGTCAATACAATGGGCGCAAAGGCCCGCGACGTTGCAGTGAGCGGCCTGATACTGAAAATGAAGGTGGAGATTGAGCGTTTCAAAGAACAGATACAAAATATCGAGTGACATATCTACCAGGCGGATGCACGGGGCCGGCAAGGGTATTGCATTTGTAATCTGTGGTCCCTCAGGGGCAGGAAAAAATTCAGTGATCAAACGGGTAATGGAGATCCTCCCCGGCCTATCATTTTCCGTTTCATATACAACGCGCCCCCGGCGGGCCGAGGAACACGCGGGGGTCGACTATAATTATATCTCGCAGCAGGAATTCGACAGGCTTATCGCAGACGGGGAACTCATAGAACATGTCACCTACCTCGGCGACAGATACGGAACCTCCCGGGCTCAGATCGAGGAGGTCTTCATCCGAGGGGAGGACGTCATACTGAATATAGATGTTACAGGTGCCAGGAGACTGCGCCAAAAAGGGCTGGTCGATTTCCCCGCGGTGTACATATTTCTCACCCCATCCTCGCTCGACCAACTTCACGATCGACTTAAGATAAGGGGGACAGAGGATAAGAATGAGATCAAGCGGCGGCTAAACGTGGCAAAGGAGGAGATGGATGCCCTTTGGTTGTTCGACTATCTGGTGATAAACGACGAATTCGAGGTGGCCGTAGATGAGCTGCGTTCGATCATCATCACTGAGAGATGCCGGCTTGTAGATGACCATGGCTAGGGTAGGGATCGACGCAGTCGAGGTGGCACGGTTCAGGCACTTGTATGACCGCTATGGGGAAAGATTCCTAAGACGCCTGTACACCAGCCAGGAGATATCCTATGCCTTCGCCGCAAAGGGTGCACGTTGCTTTGAAAGACTCGCTGCCCGGTTTGCCGTGAAGGAGGCCTTAATCAAGGCAATCGGTCGCCCCATCCCCTTATTATCGATCGAGGTAAGGCATGCCCACACCGGGCGCCCAATCGTATTCTGCTCACAGGTAAAAGAAAAGATCGAGGCCAGCCTCACCCATACGGATCAGCTGGCCATCGCTTTTGTCATTCTAGAAGTACCTACTTCCTAGCGACCCTGTTATCACCGATGACCTTCAGGCGTTTATCGATCTGCTGCCGCAGCTTTTTACCGGGCCTGAACAGTGGAACGACCTTAGCTGGAACCTTTATAGGTCGCTTTGTCTGAGGGTTGATTCGGGTGCTCGCCTTCCGGGCACGGACAGCAAACTTACCAAACCCCACGAGTTTAACCTCTTCACCCTGGAGCAGTGTATCCTGAACGAGGTTCAGTACCGAATCAAGGGTCTTGCGCGCATCCTTCTTGGTTATACTTGTTGAATCCGCCAATCTATCGATGAATTCGCCTTTATTCATGGTGTGCTTCCTCCTTGTTTTTTGTAACTTGTGGTTCTTCGCTGTCGAGGCCTTGATCCCCCAGCAGATCGCGCATGCTCAAGCTCTCATGCCCGTTGTTCTCCTCAATGGGGACCTGTTCTTTACGACCTTTGCCATGCCCCTCGTCAGTAGGGGGCGATTCCGGCTCAACCAGACTTCTCATGCTGAGCCTCACCTGCTTTTTCTCCTCGTTGATTCCGATGATTCTAGCCTGCACCGTCTCCCCGATCGATAGGACATCGCTGGGGGTAGCGATACGTTGATCGCTGATCTCAGAGACGTGGATCAACCCCTCGACATCCTCAGTGATCCGCATAAACGCGCCAAATTCCTTGATCTCGGTGATCTCACCTTCTACCACCTGATCAATGCTGTATTTGTCCGTGAACTCACGCCAGGGATCGGACTTCAACTCCCGGATGCTGAGACTGATCCTGCGCTCGCCCTCGTCCGCATTCAGCACCTTGACCTGAACTGCCTGACCCTCCTCCAACACATCACGCGGATGAGCAACGTGTCCCCAATCGAGCTCGGACACATGCACAAGCCCCTCTACCCCCTCCTCGAGCCTTACGAACGCGCCAAAATCGGTAATCTTCGTCACCTGACCGGCCACTCGTTGCCCTCGCGGGTATTTCACCTCTGCATCCATCCATGGATCACGTTGAGTGCGCCGCAGGGAGAGGCTAATCCGCCGCTCTTCTTCATCACAGTTTAGCACCACAACCTCAACTTCATCCCCAACGGAGACGATATCCTTAGGGGTCTGTGGATAATCCCAGGAGAGCTCAGAAATATGGATCAAACCCTCCACATCCTGTTCTAGCTCTACAAAGGCACCGAAGTTGGTGATGCTGACCACCTTACCTTTGACCCTGCTACCAGGGGAATAGCGCTCGGTGATCTCCTCCCACGGATCGGGGCGCAGCTGCTTGATGGAGAGGGAGACCTTGGAATTCTCCCGATCGATCCCGATGACCTTCACCGTTATTTCATCTCCCTCCTTATAGTCTGAGGGGGGTACAGGCAGATCCTTCCATGTAATCTCCGATCGGTGTACAAGTCCTTCGAATCCACCTATGTCGACGAACAGACCAAAATCGACGCGGCTGCGGATGGTACCTTCTATCTCCTGCCCAACCTCCAGGGAATCGAACAGGGCCTTGCGGCGCTTTTCCTGGAGCTCTCTCAGGTAAGATTTGTGCGATACTACCAGGTTCTTATCACGCTGCGACAGCTCAATAATCTTGAATGTGGTGCGGGTCCCCTTAAGTTCCCCGATGGCGCTGGGAAGATCTTTCCCCAGATGTGATCCGGGAAGGAAAGCCCGGATGCCATCGAAATTAACGTGATAGCCCGCGTTTTTAACCTCCCCGACTATCTCCCCCTCAATTGACGTACCTTCGTCATAGGCCCGCTGTAAGGTATCGATCCTCTTCTCGTACTCAGCCTGCTTCTCGGAGGTATAGACTGTTCCCTTTTCCTCGTCTATATATGTTACAAGTACTTCTATCTGTTCCCCCTCCGCTACTTCATCCGTCTCCCGAAACGGGGAAAGCTCTGCCCGGGGGAGGACCCCCTCTGACTTGTAGCCGATATCGACGAGAATCTCCTTCTCATCAACCTGCAGTACAGTTCCGGTGATGGTGTCCCCTCGACTGTACAGCTTGACATCGCTTTCAGAGAAAGCGTCTTCCATCTTAATCTTTCTTTCCATTCTAAAACCACCTACCAAGTTAGTTTCCCCGCTTTTCTACAAGCAGGCTTCTAACAAAATTTTTTCTTTGAATCCCATCTTTTGGACACTCAAACGGTATCCACCCTCTCCATTAACCGCTCAGTCATCAGTCGATACTGTGCAGCACGACCCTGCTTCTCCTCCGATTCCCCCTCCAAATCGGAGAAGAAAACAGGATTCCCGATGGAGATAGTAACCCTGGGAAACCGGAACGGGTACTGGGGTGGATACGGACCGGCTGCCCGGATATTCACCGGGAGCAAGGCCTTTCCGGTGAGCTTGGCAAAATGGATAGCCCCTGCCCTTGCCTGAACCCTCATCCGCGTGGTCCCTTCGGGAAAGATCGCGATCAATCGCTCGCGCTGCATCACTTTAAGCATGCGTTTAAAATCACTCGGATGAAAATCGCTTCGGTCGATGACCGTGGCAAAGAGTCTAACGAAGGGCAACAAAAGAGGATTGCGGGCCAGTCCTTTTCGGGCGATGAAGTGAATGCGATTCCTCCAGCCGAGCGCCACAGCAAGAAGTGGAATATCCCAGTAGCTGCGGTGGCGCGCCACGGTAATATAGCCAGAACTTCGTTCTATCACCTCCCTTCCCTTCACTCGTACTCGGAACAGGATCAAGGCCAAACCATAAGAAAGAAGGACCACCAGTGTGTATAAACTCGCCTTTGGTATGCTCATTAATGAGCGGTTCAATGTCCTTTCAATCGCTCCTTTACCAGGTCTATGGCCTCAGAAATGACCTCCGCGAGGCTCTTTTGATCGGTGTCGATTATAATGGCGTCTTCGGCAGGGTTCAAGGGGGCGAGTTTACGGAGGGAATCGCGGGAATCGCGGGCGCGAATCTCGCGGAGTATAGACGATAGATCTGCGCCTGGACGCTGATCGACCCGCCTCTGGGCGCGGTTTTGTGGGCTCGCCTGAAGGAAAATTTTTACCTCCGCTGCAGGAAGGACAACCGTTCCAATATCTCTTCCCTCCATAACCACATCGCGATCAGCAGCGATCCTCCTTTGCAGGGCTACAAGACGGGCGCGCACCTCGGGGCGGACTGCCACCCTAGACGCGGCCTGATCCAGGGTCGGGGTATAAAGGAGCCCGGTGACGTCGCTACCGTTTACGAGGACACGACCAGTCTCTTCCATTGTGACATTTATATCATCGATCCCGAGTCCACGACTAAGCCCCAGTGCTACTGCACGGTACATCTTACCCGTCTCGACGAACAGACAATGAAAATGGCGGGCCAGGGCTATCCCTAAAGAGGTCTTTCCCGCAGCGGCAGGGCCATCTATGGCAATCTGCATCGCTCACCCTCCTCACACCCTGCGGCATTCGCCGAGCACAGGTAGAGCCCGCTGTCCGGAAGCAAGCCGGCCAATCTGTCCCGCGCCTCCGCTGCCGCCGCAGTATGGGGAAACGCGGCAAAGTATGTGGCCCCACTTCCACTCATTCCAAAGAATTCCGAGTTTAAAGCTTCTACTGCAGCCCGGTAATGAACAAGCTCGGGATAGAGATCGAGCGCTGCCCGTTCCAGGTCATTTTGCCCAAAATGGCCATCGGATGCATCACCCCTGCCAATCCGGTCAAACCGCTCGTAGACAGCCGGCGTGGAACAATGAACCGGGGGAACTACGAGAAGGAAGCACTTCCGCTGTGTAGGGTAAGGGGTGATCTGCTCTCCCCGCCCAGTGGCAAGGACGGCCCCTCCGGAAAGAAATAGCGGGACATCAGACCCGATTCGCGCCGCAAGCTCACCCAAGCGCTCGCTGGAAAAACAGGGGGGGATAAGTCGATCGATCGCCTTGAGGACAGCCGCGGCGTCACTGGATCCACCTCCGAGCCCAGCGCCAATAGGGATGTGCTTCTCGATCCTGATCCTTACTCCATTTCGACGATGTTTCGCCTCAAGCATGCGGACCGCTGCCTCCCTGGCAAGGTCCTGGGCTGGCCGGATGGCGGGATTATCGTTTATCACCTCCATCCGCCCTTCCACCTGATTTACACTGAGCACATCGACAAGGTCTATGGGCTGAACGATAGATCTGATCTCGTGAAATCCATCCCTGCGTAGGCCGATCACGCGCAGCGAAAGGTTCAGTTTGGCAGGTGCAAGGAGCCGCATGACCTGGAATCGTAGACGAGCTTTCCGCCTTTGATCACACTACGGACAGGATTATGGCCGAAGAAGTACGGGATTTGCCGGTAGGTCTCAAGCTCAAGAATGATCAAGTCGGCTGCCTTCCCCTCTTCCAGTGTCCCAATTTCCCCTGAGAGTTCCAGGGCACAGGCCGCATTAAGGGTGGCAGCCGTAATCGCCTCCTCAATGGACAGCCCCATCTTCATCACGGCAAGCCCGATGATGATAAACATCGAATTTATGAGGCAGCTCCCCGGGTTAAAGTCACTCGCCAGCGCAACGGGAAGGCCCAGTTCGATCATGGTGCGGGCTGGGGCATAAGGATGCCCAAGCGTAAACGCAGTCCCGGGGAGGATCACTGGGATCACCCCCGCGCTCTTCATCAACCGCATCCCCTTCTCGCTCACCTGGAGGAGATGATCGGCGGAGGTGGCCCCCAATTCTGCTGCCAATTCCGCGCCACCTAGGGGGGCAAGCTCGTCCGCGTGCAGTTTCAGCCTCAACCCTGCACCACGAGCAGCACGCAAGATGGTACGAGACTCAGCAATGGTGTAAAACCCCTCATCGCAAAATATATCGCAGAATTGAGCCAACCGGTGTCCACGAACGGCGGGGATCATCTCCGTGATGATGGAGGAGATGTAATCGGCCCGGTTGACCCCAATTGGAAAGGCGTGCGCGCCGAGAAAGGTGGGGACAACGGTAAGTGGAACAGTTCTCTTAAGTTGACGGATCGCACGAAGTAGTTTAAGTTCACCCTCCAGGCTTAGCCCATAGCCACTCTTGATCTCTACGGTAGTCGTCCCCCAGGACAGCATACTGTTTATAAATGGCAGGGAGTGTCCAACGATCTCATCCTCGCTCGCGGTTGCCACAGCCTGTGAGGTAACCCTGATCCCCCCGCCATCGTAGGGAATTCCCTGAGCTCGGGCGAGAAACTCCTCCTCGCGTGTCCCGGCGAACACTGCGTGCGTATGTGGATCGACCAGCCCCGGCAGGATTACCCCCCCGGCAGCATCGATCACCTGGCACGCCTCCCCCCGATCGATCCCTGGACGAATACTGGCTACCCGGCCGGCATCGATCAAAAGATCGACCCCTTCATAGATGGAAATCTCTTTCATCCTCTCTCCACCAAGTGGGGTTGTGCCCCTAGGGGTAACAAGCTGACCGATATTGGTGACTATCGTCTCCATTACAAACGTAGTATAATAGGCCCGTAGACGCTTTACAACAAAAATAGAGGAGGCATACGACCAGTGCCATCGCCACCGAGTTGATGAAAAAATGAGTCCCTTCAAATCAGGTTTTGTCGGGGTATTGGGACAGACAAATGTCGGAAAATCGACGTTTTTGAACGCCGTGATCGGCGAGCGGTTACTAATCACCTCCCCAAAACCACAGACGACCCGGAACCGGATTCGTTGTATATATACAACCGAGCAGGCACAGATCGTGTTTGTCGATACCCCTGGGCTGCATCGCCCCCGCAACAGGCTAAGCCGTTATATCCTGCGCCAGGCATTCCGTGCGCTCAGGGGATTGGACCTGCTTTTGTACATGGTGGAGCCATGGGGCGAGGTGAACCAATATGACCGCTCCCTGCTGCGACGACTCGATGATAGCAAGCGACCGATCCTGCTTCTGGTTAATAAAATAGACACGGCAGTGGGAAAGGCGTTGCCGGACACGCTGCTCGCCTATGCCGAGACGGGCCATTGCGCCGAACTCATTCCGATCTCCGCCCGAAAAAAGACAAACCTGGATGAGGCAATAAGGACGATCATCTCTTACCTCCCCCCCGGTAAACCATACTTCCCCGCTGATGCCAAGATCGACCGAAAGGAGGAATTTCTCATCGCTGAGCTGATTCGCGAAAAGGTATTCAATCTGACAAAACAGGAGATCCCTTACTGCACAGCGGTGCGGGTAAAGTCGATCGAACCCAGAGAGGATGGACTGGTCCAAATTCAAGCGGAGATCATTGTTGACCGCAGCTCCCAGAAAGGGATCATCGTCGGCAAGGGCGGGAGGATGATAAAGGAGATCGGGACCATGGCAAGGACCGACATTGAGTCGCTTTTGGGGGCTCATGTATTCCTCGATCTACAAGTTAGGACATGTAAAGGGTGGGCCAGGGATACCGAAGAGATAAAACAGCTAACAAACCAGTAAAAGGAGGAACGATGCATAAAAGGGAGCTGGCTAAGATGATAGACCATACCCTGCTCGGCCCCACCGCCTTGATGGAGGGGGTAGGCCGGGTGTGTGCCGAGGCGAAGAAACACGGCTTTGCGTCGGTATGTATCAACCCCTGCTACGTTACCTTGGCACATGAATTACTCCAGGGAACGGGGGTGCGGGTGTGCACTGTGATTGGGTTTCCCCACGGAATGAACGAGACAGCAGTAAAGGCGTTCGAGGCGGAACACGCGATCGCCGATGGTGCTGAGGAGCTGGACATGGTTATAAACATCGCCGCCCTAAAAACTGGTGATTACGAGCGGGCAGCTAAAGACATCAAAGCAGTGTGCGCTGCCCGAGATAAGGCACCTCCGGGGGTGCTGATCAAGGTGATCCTGGAGACCGCCCTGCTGGGGCCTGAAAAAAAGGTCGCCGGGGCCATTTTGGCCAAGGCCAGTGGTGCCGACTTCGTCAAAACCTCGACCGGGTTCGGGCCAGGGGGGGCAACTGTAGAGGATGTGGCCCTGCTGCGCCGGACGGTGGGGGAACAGTTCGGGGTGAAAGCAGCAGGGGGAATCCGCGACTACGATGCGGCATTGGCAATGATCGAGGCAGGTGCCACCCGCATAGGGGCTAGCCACAGCATAGATATCATCGAGGGGGTACCGGAGTAAATTGGCCCTAAAACGGGACCTCGGATTTGTCCTTAAGATCAGCGACTTCGCTGAGTCAGATCTTATAATCACCCTACTTACTGAACGGTGGGGAAAACGCAGCGCCATCGTAAAGAGGGCACGCCGGTACAACTCTCGACTGGGTGGGGTATTTGATATACTAAACCATGTCGAGATCGTCTTTTACGAAAAGCCCGGGCTCGACCTGGTAAGTCAAGGGGCACTTCTGCACGGTTTTCCCCGGTTAAAGAGCGACCTTGCCCCGGTATCTACTGCGCTGGCTACGTTAAAACTACTGGAACGTCTCCTGCCCTGGCAGCAGCAAGAAGGACGGATATACAAGCTATTCCAGCACTTTCTCCATTTATTGGAGAAAGGAGAGGTCCCCCTACCCCAACTACGGCTGTCAGTCACCCTAAAGATGCTGTCCATGCTCGGCCACCGACCTCATCTTCACTCTTGTATGAAGTGTGGGAGGGTAGAAAATCCATTTCTGTTTAACGCTGAATATGGGGGGGTCCGGTGTCAAAGCTGCGCACAAGGGGAGGGAATCAGGATAAGCTGCGGGCTCGCCCGAACGCTCGACTCGCTGCTGAACCTACCCCTGGAACGAGCAGGGGTGGTGCAGCTGACGGAAGGGGATGGAAAACTTGCTGAGGGGCTCATATCCGACTACGCAGATTTCGTCATCAACGGACCTTGACCTGGGGGTAAAATACCAATATAGTTCCCTGCCGAGGTTGTTGAATCTTTTAGAGGAAATCAATTATCGCCATAAGATTACGATAAGGAATAGACCATGCATTGTCAGTTAAGAACACAACAGGGGTTGGCCTTCGACGGTGAGGCGCAGATGGTGGTCGCCCGCAGTCCGAACGGGGCATTTGCAGTGATGGACGGACATGCCCCACTTTTTGCCCGCCTTGAGGCGGCACCACTTCGCATCAAAACTGCCGACAAGAAAGAACACACCTTCGCCGTCACTGCCGGCATCCTCCGGGTCTCTGAAAATGGGGTAACGATCCTGGCCCAAAAGGCCATCCCGGCACAGGAGATAAAACTCGCCAGCGTTCAAGATCGGATGGAAAAGATCAAACAAGAGATACAATCCGCAAATGAGGAAGACAGAGAGAGGCTGGAGAAAGAGCTGACGGAACTTCGGACTCAGACACGGGCAAAAAAAGGAAATGTCTAGACGGGTAGTGGTAACAGGAATTGGGCCAGTCACCCCAATCGGGACCGGAAAGGAAAAGTTCTGGACCGCCCTGCTCTCCGGCAAAAGTGGGGTAAGGCGGGTCGATGACCTCATCGACCTGTCCGGGATAGATGTGCGCATCGGGGCACCGGTGCTCGATTTCAACCCACTCGACTACATGGACCGGCGACGTGCCCAGAGGATCGATCGCTCTGCCCAGTTCGCCCTGGCGGCGGCCCGCCTCGCCCTGCAGGATGCCGGGCTCGAGAAAGAGGGGCCAAACCCGGAGCGGACAGGGGTTATCATCGGCACCGGGATCGGTGGGATGGAGACAATGGAGTCGAATTTCAGCAGACTTGCCAAGCTGGGGCCAAAGCGAGTCAGCCCATTCTTCGTCCCTCGGTTGATGCCAAACGCCGTTGCTGCCCAGGTTGCAATCGAATACGGACTGCATGGGGCAAACTTCGGGGCCGTATCCGCATGTGCCAGCGGTGCTCATGCCATCGGGATTGCTGGGGAGCTTATCCGCTCAGGCTTTCTCGATTGTGCCCTCGCCGGTGGGGCGGAGGCGGTGATGATTAGGATCACCTACGCCGGATTTACTCAGCTTGGGGCGCTCTCCAGGCGCAACGACCAGCCTGAGCGCGCCTCACGCCCATTCGACCGGCAGCGCGACGGGTTCATCATCGGTGAGGGGGCAGGGATCCTCGTCCTCGAGGAAAGGAAAAAGGCACTGGCCCGTGGTGCACATATCTACGCTGAACTTATCGGGTTCGGGATGAGCGCCGATGCGGAACACATCACCGCCCCGACCGAGGATGGCTCCGGGGCAGCAGCCGCGATCAATATAGCCCTTAAACGAGGCAACCTAGCCCCCGACGAGGTGGAATACATCAACGCCCATGGCACATCCACACTACTCAACGATATAATGGAGACCAAAGCGATCAAACTCTCCCTTGGCAAGAGGGCTAATCGGGTGAAGATAAGTTCCACTAAATCGCAGATTGGACATCTGTTGGGCGCCGCTGGTGGGGTAGAGGCAATCGCCACAATGTTGTCTATGGATAATGGTAAAATCCCAGCGACGATCAATTACGAACATCCTGACCCTGAGTGTGACCTCGATTACACCCCAGTAATGATCAAACAAAGGCCCGCGATCGCCCTCTCCAACTCGTTCGGCTTCGGGGGACAGAACGCAGTATTACTATTTAAAAGATCAACCTAGGCCCTGTCCCCGGAACACAGCGCCTTGATTTCATCCATCCGCGCCAATGCCTCCCCCCGCCCGGCCTGTACCGCCTCGCCCAGGTGATTAAATGCAAGCATCCCTATCCCTTCCAAATCAGGGCGCAGAAGGATAAAACGACCGTTAACCTGTTTTCGGACCCGATCAAGCTGTAGCTCGGTCAACTCTGCTGAGGGGATCCTTTGCGCCTGCAACAAAACATAAAGACTGTTCTCAACCCGCTTTTCCAGCGGGGAGCTCGTATCGACCGCGATGACGATCCCGGCCCCCAGTTCCACTGTCACATCGGCAGGGATTTTGTCGATAACACCTCCATCGATCAGGTATCGTCCCTCGTGCCTTACCGGGTAGAAGACGCCCGGTATCGCAGCGCTTGCCGTCACGGCTTTATAGATCTTGCCCTCGTTCAATACGACCCGTGCCCCGGATTCCAGCTCGGCCGCCACCACAGCAAACGGGACCACAATCTCAGAGAATCCCTTGTTGGCACTTAACAGGTAGAATAATCTGAACATGCGGGCCAATCTCTCCGGGATATAGCCCGGCTCACGCCAGCTGGAACCGCGCAGATACTCCATCATACCCCTACCTATGCCACGTTCCATCTCACGCAGAGTGCTATCTGAGACCTGCAAAAGATCATTTAGATCAAGTGAGGCGAGCAATCTCTCCATCTTGCGGAGGTTCAACCCGAGGGCCTTAATCGCCCCCATCGCTGCCCCCATGCTGGTGCCAGTGATGATATCGATGGGGATATCGTTCTCCTCAAGTGCCATAAGAACACCGAGGTGAGCGAAGCCACGTGCCCCGCCACCACCGAGCGCCAGACCTATTTTGTGTCCCTTCCCCAACAAAAAACCCCCTTTGCTCGATCATAGTCGAGCAAAGGGGGCGGTACAAGTAATCCTAATAAGGCATCGGGGGCTGGCCACCCGGCGTCTGTGGCTGTGGTGCCTTTTCCTCCTCCTCGATCTCGGCGACGAGGGCATCCGTGGTAAGGAGCATCCCAGCGATCGACACTGCGTTCTGCAGGGCTGAACGGGTTACCTTGGTCGGATCGATGATCCCCGCCTTTGCCATGTCACGGTAATCCTCTGCAAGGACGTCGAACCCAATTCCGGGATCTTCCTTCTTCACACGCTCCACCACTATCGCGCCCTCCAGGCCAGCGTTATCAGCCAGCTGACGGAGCGGGGCCTCCAACGCGCGTCGGAGGATCTTTACCCCTACCTCTTCGCCCGCGGCGACGGACAAACTGTCGAGTTCCTTGGCAGCGGCCACCAAGGCGATGCCACCGCCTGGGAGTATCCCCTCATCAACAGCCGCTTTGGTGGCCTCAAGCGCGTCCTCCATGCGGTGTTTTTTCTCGGACAGCTCAGTCTCAGTGGGGGCACCAACCTTGATCACAGCGACCCCACCAACGAGCTTCGCCTTCCGCTCCTCCAGCTTTTCCCTGTCATAGTCGGAATCGGTCGTCTCGATCTGGGCATCGATCTGCTCAATCCGTCCCGTGATCGCATCCTCCGTTCCCTTACCACCAACCAGGGTGGTGTTATCGCTGTCGACCCGCACACGCTCAGCACGACCGAGCATATCGAGGGTGGTGTCCTTCAGCTGCATTCCAGCATCCTCTGCGACTACCGTACCCCCTGCTAAAACCGCGATATCCTCCAACATCGCCTTGCGCCGGTCTCCAAAGCCAGGGGCCTTGACCGCACAGCTTGACAGTGTTCCTTTAAGTTTATTCAGTACAAGTGTGGTCAGGGCCTCCCCGGTGACATCCTTGGCGATAACCAACAGCGGCTTCCCTGTCTGGGCAACCTTCTCCAGAAGCGGTACAACCTCAGCGGCGTTCTTCATCTCCTGATCGGTTATCAGGATGTAGGGGTCATCCAGCGCCACCTCCATCTTCTTGGGATCGGTTACAAAGTATGGGGAGATGTACTCGCGATCGAACTGCGTACCCTCTACAAGCTCGTAATAGGTATCGATACTCTCCGAATCCTCCACGGTTATGACACCGTCCTCACCCACTGCCTCCATGGCATCGGCGATGATCTTTCCGATCGAGTCATCGTTGGCAGAGATGGTGGCCACCTGCGCTGTCTCCTCTTTGGTCTTAAGGGAACGGGACTGCTCTTTCAGGGATTCCACGACTTTGGCACTGGCTCTTTCAATCCCCCTCTTCAACTCCATCGGGTTGGCCCCAGCGGCCAGGTTCTTGAACCCCTCCTCGATCATGGAATGGGCAAGAATCGTAGCTGTTGTCGTCCCGTCACCGGCGATGTCATTCGTCTTGGAGGCAACCTCTTTTACAAGCTGTGCCCCCATGTTCTCGAACGCGTCTTCGTACTCCTGTTCCTGGGCAATCGTTACCCCGTCGTTCGTGATATCAGGGCTGCCAAACTTCTTGCTGATGACCACATTACGGCCGCGGGGACCAAGGGTGATCCTGACAGCATCGGTAAGCTTGTCGATCCCTGCCTTCATCCGGCGGCGGGCCTCTTCTTTAAATATAACCTCTTTTTTTGCCATTATCCTATCCCCCTTTATTCGATGATTGCCAATACGTCAGTCGTCTTGACGATGATGTACTTCTCATCGCCCTGCTCAATCTCCGTACCGGCAAATCCGGAGACGATTATCTCGTCCCCCTCTTTGACCTCGATCTTATCGGCGGTCCCCAGCGCCACGACCTTGGCGCGAGTCACTTTGTCGCTCTTTGCGCTTTCAGGAAGGACTATTCCTCCTGTGGTCTTTCGTTCCTCGGCCTTGATCTTCTTCGCCAGGATCCTCTTTCCCAACGGTTTAATCTGCATCTGTGTACCTCCTTCTCTTGTTTTTAGCACTTCCATATGCAGGCTGCTAATACATTGTACGCAATGCCGCCGGCTACGTCAAGGCTCGTTAGCACTCACCCGGGTGGCTTGCTAACGTATTCTACCCGCGGTCACTCGGGACGTCAAACCGTTATCGATGATAGTTGTGCAAAAGCTTTTGCCTTTCTATAATAGATGACATGAAAGAGTGGGCACTTTATCTGCTGGGCACGATTGCCATCGTCGGGCTCATATTTATATACCAGGCTGCCATGCCCTACTACGAGGTAGGTATCGCATCATGGTACGGGCCGGGTTTTCACGGTAATTACACGGCTAACGGCGAGGTCTACGATATGTACAAGATAAGCGCCGCACACAAGACCCTACCATTTGGGACCATCGTGCGGGTCGTGGAACTGGAGACGAACCGGAGTGTGGTCGTCCGCATCAACGATCGCGGCCCATTCATCGAGGGGCGAATTATCGATCTATCCAAAGGGGCAGCTGAAAAGCTCAGTATCGTCGATAAAGGTATCACCAAAGTCGGCCTGCGCATCCTCAAGTGGCCCTCCAAGGACCAGTCAAATTAAAAAGCTAGTATATACGTCGAGTAAAGTAAGGGGGTAACACCATGTCTCTATCTGTGAGCGAGATGCATCGAGGGATGACGATCCTCTACGAGGGTGAACTATACGAGATTATCGAATATGAACACTCCAAACGTGGTCGGGGCGGGGCGATGGCTCGTACCAAACTCCGCCACCTGGAGACGGGACGCGTCATCTCGACGACATTCAAAGGTCAGGAGAACACGGAAGCGGCGTTCCTGGAATCCCGACAGATCCAGTTCTTGTACAAAGAAGCAGATAGATATATATTTATGGATAGTGAACACTTTGATCAGTTTCCCGTACCAATGGAGCTGCTGGGGGCACAGGGTGGCTTTATAGTGGAGGGGGTAAACACTATTGGGTACTTTTACAACGGCAGACTGGTCAAGGTCGAGGCACCTAATTTCGTAGAATTGAGGGTCGTTCACACAGAGCCGGGGGTCAAGGGAGATACCGTCTCCAACGTGGAAAAACCGGCCACTATAGAAGGAGGGACGGTCATCCAGGTCCCGCTGTTCGTCAAAGAGGGAGACACTCTGAAAGTGGACACCCGTAGCGGGGAATATGTAGAGAGGGTGTAAGGAGGCGACATGACCGAGCGAAAGGTTGAAATAATCGATGCCGACGGCCGGATCACTATCTCGGAAGAGGTCGTTGCTGAGATAGCCCGTGTCGCAGCAATGCGGGTCGACGGTATTGCCCGCCCTAAAGGAGGAATGCCGGGAGGGCTAAAGGGCTTCTTCGGCGGGGAGGATATCTCCCCCGATATCAAGACCGAGTTAAATGAGGATGGGGCACACGTAGAGTTAAAAATCGCGGTTGAGTACGGATTCCCGGTCCACGAAGTGGCACAAGGGATTCAAGAGAATGTAGAAAACGATATCAAACAGATGGCCGGGGTGGAGGTAACCGGGGTCGATATCTACGTGAAGAAGGTTGTCCCATCCGAAAAAAGGGATGAGCAAGAGCAGGCATGAGGAGGTCGGGATGGTAGAAGCTGAAAAGGGCCGAATCGGGATTTCCAAAGAAGTGGTAACAGCTGTGGCAGGGATAGCCATCTCCGAGGTGGAAGGGATAGCCAATCTACAATCCGGTGAAGGGGCCTTCCGGCGCGGCGAGGGGATGCGGCGCTACGTTGACACCGAGGTAGAGGAGGAAAACGTCAAGGTAACAGCCAGAATCCATGTCCTGTATGGGAACCCGATTCACAAAGTGGCAAAACAGGTTCAGACACGGGTCAAGGAAGAGATAGAGCGGATGACCGGGTTGCAGGTCAGCGGGGTCGACGTCGAGGTGCAACGCCTGGTACATCCGGATGAGAAAGCGAGCCAACCCGAGAAGGAGGAACAAGAATGATTGCCGGCATCTATCTCTTTGCTACTTTACTCACAGGGGCACTGGGGGTGCTACTGGTCCTGTTCGGGACTGGGACAGTCTCGTTCAGTACGCTGGAGGCCGAAATAGGGGAGACAGCATGGATCGCGTTACATTTTCTGTTCGGGGGCACGCTGATCTTAAGCGCCGTCCACTTTCTATCGCTTTTTTACCGCAGAAGTAAAGCCGGCGCCCGCTTCTTCCAGGAGGGGGAATGGGGTAAGGTAGAGGTTTCACCCCACGCACTCCAGGAGTTCATCAGTGGGGTCCTGCGCGAGGAGCTCGGGGTCGACAACTTCCGCATCAAGCTGCGGCACAAGGAGGGGGGGATTGCCATCTCGGTAACCACTATACTCTCCCCGAACGAAAAGGTAAACGAGATCAGCAAACGGATCCAACAAACCCTCGCCCGGAGGGTCGTGGAGCACACCGGGGTCGAGGTCAGGGAGGTGGCTGTACTCGTACACGGTATCCATTCGAAGGAGATAGAACCTCCCGCTACGGAGGAAGAGGATGAATTTGAATCCTAAATTACTCGGGCTCGCCATCGGGCTCGCCGTGGGATTACTTCTGGTCCTTGTTGGATGGAGAGTGGTCCTAATCCTCCTCGCCTTCGCCCTCGTCGGCTACCTCATTGGGGGTTACCTCGAGTCAAGGGAGGACATCACCCGGCGTCTGTATGAGCTGTTGACACGGATTTTTCACCAGTGATGTCAAGGCGAAGGGCACGCGAACGTCTGCTTGGCCTCTTATATCAACGTGAGTTCATTGATACACCCCTGGAGGAGCAACTGGCCGGGCTCAAGCGCGGCGAGCAATACGACTACATTCGACGGGTCCTGACAGGAATCGTCAACCACCAGGCCGAGATTGATTCTCTAATCGCAAAAAAAACCATCGGATGGCGGTTCGAGCGGCTCGCCCTCATCGACCGCAACATCCTCCGGCTGGGGGTATTCGAGCTTCTCTATCTCCCTGAGGTCCCCCCACAGGTGGCTATCGACGAAGCGGTCGAGCTATGCAAGCAGTACGGCACTGACCGGGCAAGGGAGTTTGTAAACGGGATACTCGATCGGCTCTGGAAAGAAAGACCAAAAATCACCTCGCAGTAGACGGTGACAAACGGACATGAACCTCCTTCACGATACCCGCCTCCATTCCGGCGGCCCGTTCAGAGAGAGAGGCACGCCGGGCACGGTAGTCCTCGGCGAATTCTGCGTCTTCGATGTAGTTACAGTTAATATCGACATTGTATAGGGCCGAACGAAGTGCAGCGGCAGCCAGATGAACGGATACACCAACATCACTTACGGCATTAGGGTTTCCTATCTGTGGCAGATTTTGGTTAAGCTCGAGGACCCGCCAGCAAGAAAGTGCAGTGCGGTAGGGAACCTCAGTTGCATTTCTCAGTGCAGACTGGAGCCTCTCCTTTCTCGCAATCTTTTCCTGCTGAGTCCCTCTCGGCAGTCGATAACAGGCCATTACCTCCCTATAGGCCTGCATATCATCATCTACCGCCCTCACAAGCCCCCCGCGCAGCTTGAGTGCCTCGTCCATTATGGTCTTCAATTCCTGCTCGGCTTCAGCAAATTTCTCCTTACCAACGGTCAGGTTACAGACCATCAACACCAGCGAGGCGGCCATTGCCCCACACAGGGCAGCCACGCTCCCACC
>JAYEMK010000062.1:0-8526 GCA_034718095.1 Candidatus Bipolaricaulota bacterium
ATTCGTGTCATTCGTCTATTCGTGTCATTCGTGATTTCCTCATAGCTTCAGACTCCGACCATATGCTGTAGAACATCATACAGATCTATCACGAATCTCACGAATTAACTGATCACGAATCTCACGAACCCTTTATATGATTCATTCGTGTCATTCGTCTTATTCGTGCCATTCGTGATTTTATGATCCTGAACGCCAACCACAAACATCACTCAACCTACACCCCCAGTCGGCAAATTATCTCATCCGTTATATCATCAACCGAACGGCCGGTGACGTTTAACCAGTTTACCCCTTCGTCATTGCGGAACCAGGCCAGCTGGCGGCGAACAAGCCTCCATGTATTGACTATGATCTGCCCCCGTAGCTCCTCTAGGCCTATTTCCCCCGCAAGGTAGGAGAAGACCTCACGCACCCCGATCGTGCGGTAGACCTGGGTGCCTGGTCCTAGGCCTTTGGCCTTTAGCCTCTTTACCTCATCGATCAGCCCTCTCCTCAGCATCCCGTCCACGCGATCGGCGATCACGCGGCGGTGCTCGGCCCGTTCACGGGACAGCCCGATGATACGAAAAGAGTATCCAAGGGGCCTGGCCCGCCTTTGCAGCACGCTAATGGGGTTCCCGGTCAGCTCATATACCTCAAGTGCGCGCACGATGCGCAACCTGTCGTTTGGATGAATTTTTGCTGCCGCCTCCGGATCGATCTTATGCAATCTATCATAGAGTTCCTGCCGGGGGCGAGATTCAAGCTCTTTGCGGAGCCCTTCATCAGCGGATGGCCCCTCGAAGATCCCCCGCAGGATCGCACCCAGATAAAGTGTCCCCCCACCGACGATAATCGGGAGGTGAGCCCGCCCCTGGATCGCAGGTATCAATCGGGCCGCGTCCTTGCGGAAGGACATCGCATCGTATCCCTCGGCGAGGTCCACCCTGTCGATCAGGTGGTGAGGAACCCCTCTACGCGCAACCAGGGAAGGCTTATCGGTGGCGATATCGAGGCCACGAAAAAAGGAGCGTGAATCGGCGGAGATTATCTCCCCGTGACTGCGCAGCGCAACCTCTACCCCAACGACACTCTTCCCCACCGCAGTCGGGCCAAGGACGACCACCGGTGCCAGGGCCTCCCTTGGCAACCTATCTACCCCCCTCCTCGCCCAGAAGAAAATCGCGAAACCTCTTCAGTTCAGCCCGACGAGAGGGATGTTTCAATTTTTCGATCGCCTTGATCTCTATCTGCCGCACTCGCTCGCGGGTGATGTCAAATCTCAAAGCGACCTCTTTTAGTGTGCGGGGATGGTTGTCGTCCAGGCCAAAACGCAACTTCAGAATTTCCCGCTCCCGGGGATCGAGCCAGTCAAGCGCCCGCTGCAGTTGTTCCTTCTGAAACATGCGGAACGTCTCCTTTGTCGGGGATGGTGCGGCCGGATCCTCGATGAAGTCGCCCAGGGTGTCATCGGAATCATCCCCGATCGGTCTCTCCAGGGAGGCAGTGTACTGGGAGACGTTTTCCACCTTCTTTATCTTGTCAACGGACATGCCTGTGAGTAAAGAGAGATCCTCCAGTGAGGGGGCAGCACTGTGCCGCTGTATATACTCACGCTTGACTCGCCTCAGCTCACGCACCGTCTCGATCATGTGTATCGGTACACGAATAGTACGCGACTGATCCGCAATGGCGCGGGTTATCGCCTGACGAATCCACCACGTGGCGTAGGTGGAGAACTTAAACCCGCGTGTGTAATCGAACTTCTCCACCGCCTTCATCAACCCCATGTTGCCCTCCTGGATCAGGTCGAGGAAGGACAGACCACGATGCATGTAATGTTTGGCGATGGAGACGACCAGCCGCAGATTGGCGACGATAAGTTGCTGACGGGCACGTTTCCCCTCCTCCACCAGTCCCTCCAGCCTCTTCTTCTCCCCTGGGGGCAGGACATCAATCCCGTGTTCCTCAGACAGAAAATTGAGTTCCAGGCTCTTAGCAGCGTGTTCCCCGGCCTCCATCGCCTGGGCAAGCTCGACCTCATCCTCTCTGGTGAGGAGTGAGACCTTGCCTATCTCACGCAGGTATGTCTTGACAGGATCATCGCCTCTTCGGGAGGGGGGATGCCATTTTTCTTTTTCCTGTTTATCAACCTCATCCCCGCTGCCATCGTCTTCAGTCAGTTCGTCCCCTTGTTCGGAGGGATCCTTTTCTTCCTCTACGATCGTCTCCAGACCATCTCGCTCATCTTCCTTATCCTCTGCTTCACGCACTTTTTTGTGTTTTTCTTCCATTTATCCCCCTTCGGGTGAGCTTCTCCCCCACCAACCCACTATAGGTTCGCTGCAGTTCGTCTGTCCTATTGTGGTCCCCTGCCCGTATGCTCTTCTCTATCTCCCCCCGCAATTTGTGCAAGCGTTGCTCGATGACAGGGAGTTGCACCAGCCGAATTAACGCATCCTGCAATGCCTTGTCCGCGTCGCTGAACGTCACCGGCGCGAGCGCGAGATAGCTCACCAGCCGGGCCGACTCTTCATCGAGGCGCTGGCTCAACTCAGAGGGCTCGAGTGGCTCGGGCTGAGCAACAAGCGCCTCCACTATCGGGCGGAATTCTTGAGAGAAGTCCTCCAGGGCAGCGACCGAACCCACCATCCCCCAGCTCACTTCGCCACGCAGTACCAGCGCCAGGATTACCTCCTCTGGTTTTCCCAATTCCACCCCTGGCGACTCCGCCTCTGCAAGATGGACCCGCTTGCCCTCGAGTGAGCCCCTGACGTCTCCCTCTTCCATTTCAAGGTACTGGGCAAGCTCTGTCAAGATGGCGGTACGAAGCGGGATATTGGAGATCCGAGCATAGAATGGGCGCGCCTCCTCCAGGATCAATTCCTTGCCACGCAGGCTTTCTGGGTCATGGTTTTGCTTAAGTGTATCGACGAGAAAGATGTGAAAAGGCATCGCCTCAGCGAGGATCTCGTTAACCCGCTCCGGCCCGGCCCGGCGTACAAGGCTGTCTGGATCCTCGCCCGAGGGAAGACGGGCCACCTTCACCCCCAGCCCGCTGTTGCGCAAAATACTCATCCCGCGCAGTGCCGCCGCACCGCCTGCGGCATCGGGGTCGTAGGCGATGATTACCTCATCACAAAAACGGGAGAGAAGATTGGCCTGCCCTTGCGTCAATGCTGTACCCATACTCCCCACAGTATGTGCAATCCCGCCAAGGTGAAACGATATGACATCCGTGTAGCCCTCAACGAGGACGACCGATCGACGAGCCTGTGCCTCGTCCCTGGCCCAATGCAATCCATAAAGCTGTCTTCCCTTGTCGAATAACGGATTTTTCGGCGAGTTGAGATACTTCGGCTCTGCGTCAAACGCCCGACCACCAAAAGCTATCGGACGACCGGAGAGATCGTAGATTGGGAAAATAACCCGATTTCTAAACCTGTCATAGCTCCTCTCCTTCTTGCTTACCAACAGCCCGAGTTCGACCAGTGTCTCGACCCCGTATTGCGAGGCAAATTTTCTCTTCAGGTGGTCCCATCCGGGGAGGGCATATCCGAGCCCGAACTTTTCCCACACATCCGGGGCGTAACCTCGTCCGAGGAGATAGTCCCGTGCCACCTTCCCAGCCTGTGCCTTCCCCAGATTGTCGGAGAAGTATTCCGCCACCTCAGCCGTAATCTTGCGCAACCGTTCGCGCTCACCATCACCCTTGCTTGTGTAGGACAGCCCCGCCTCGCGGGCCAACCTTTCGGCCGCCTCGGGAAAGGAGATCCGCTCAATCTTCATCAGGAAGGCAAACACATCCCCACCCTCTCCGCAGCCGAAGCAATGCCACAATCCCTTTTTGGGATCAACGACGAACGATGGTGTATCGTCCTTATGAAACGGGCAGCGGCCTTTGTAGTTAGTTCCCGACGGCTTGAGTGTCAAATAGCGTGATATGATCGGGACTATGTCCACCCGTTCCTTGATCGCCTGAGCGTCTATTCTGTTCCCACTCATCGATCTTCCAACCGGGTGATAAAAGGGTTATTCATCCTTTCCTGCTCGAGTGTCGTTTGCTCGCCGTGCCCGGGATAAATGCGATAATCGCCAGGAAGGGAGACGAGCCGTTTTAAAGAACGATGGATCTCTCGCCGTGAGCCGCCGGGAAGGTCGGTTCTCCCGATCGAGCCCGCAAAGATAAGATCGCCGGAGAAGATTACCCCCTCCCCAACCAAAATGATACTACCCGGGCAGTGGCCTGGGGTATGCAGAACACGCAGGGAATCAGCGATTACTGCCCCTTCATCTATGTAGCGGTCTATCGGGGGGTGTTCGGGGTAAAACTTATTGAGTGTGGACAGTGCTGCCCGGTGAAGCAGAATCTTCGACCCCCGTTTCTGCAATTCCCAGTTGCCCCCCACGTGATCGGGATGGGCATGCGTATTGATTACCATATCCACCTTGCGCTCATCCAGCCAGGAGAAAAGCCCCGGTGATGCAACCGCCGGATCGATGAGCAGGGAAATACCATTTGTGTTTACCAGATAACAGTTAGTAGCATAATCTCCCAAGCAGATGGATTCTACCCGCATCATCCCCCTCACGCGCGTGCCATCGTCAACACAAACACAGACTCATACCCACCCAACCGCAGGCTCCGGGAGCACTCCTGCACTGTTGCCCCAGTGGTGTAGATATCGTCCACAAGAAGGATCCTTCCCCTACCAGATTTTATCAGGCTGAATGCCCCACGCAAGTTTTTTTCCCGTTCCCGCGCCGATAGGCCAGCCTGCGGGGGTGTCCTGCGTACCTTTCTCAGTGTTCTGTAAACGGGAAGGGAGGTTCTTTTTCCCACCCCGCGCGCGAGCAGTTCAGCCTGATTGAAACCACGTGCCCGGCGGTCGGGGCCGGTCATCGGGACATAGGTAATAGAATCGATCCGCCCAAACGGCTCCTCCTCCAGGTAGGCGGCCAATCGTCCTGAGAGAAAGTGGGCTATCGACCTCTCACCTTTGAATTTCAGGGCGCGAATGAGCTTCCCCCAGCCACCCTCATACGGACCCAGGGCACGGGCCGATGTAAAACCACCGATACTGGTCGCACAGGCCCGGCAAAGCTCAGTCCGAGGATCGTCAAGTAGCCCCTGACAGCGGACACAGCGGGGTCCAGACAGCCCTGGCAACCCGGAGCGACAATCCTCACACAGGATATCCAATCCCCGAGTCGGCCCGCCGCACAACAGACAGGAAGGGGGAAAGAGAAGTGACAACACCCCCTCTCCCCACCTTTTGCCTTCCCTACTAAAGGATACGGGCCACCCTGACAAGCTGGTTCGCGTAGCCCCACTCATTGTCATAGAAGGCCACCACTTTGAGCAGGCGACCGTCGACCACCCGGGTCGAGCCAACATCGACCACACTGGCCCGGTCATCGCCGAGGATGTCGCTCGATACCAGCGGATCCTCGCTTACCCCGAGGATCCCGGAAAGCTTCCCCTCCGCGTAACGGCGGAAGGCCTGGTTTACCTCCTCCACAGTGACCTCACGCTTTAACTGGACGACAAAATCGCTAACCGAGCCAGCGGGTACGGGAACGCGCAATGCGATCCCGTCCATCTTTCCGGCGAGGGAGGGAATAACCTTTGTGGTGGCTGTGGCAGCCCCAGTCGTTGTGGGGACGATGTTTATCGCGGCCGCGCGGCCCCGAGCCAGCGAACTCCCGGCGGAATCCACCAGCTGTTGATCAGCGGTATAGCCGTGTACTGTGGTCAGGAAGGCATGTTCGATGCCAAATTCCTGCTCGATGACATGGGCAATAGGGACAAGTGAGTTGGTCGTGCAGGAGGCAGCAGAGACGACTGAATGGACCTGTGGATCATACGCATCGTGATTTACCCCGTACACGATCTGTGGGATCTTTTCCGCACCCTCCCCCTTCGGCGGGGCGGATACGAGGACCTTGTTCACCCCTGCTGAGAGATGGCGAGAGGCCCCTTTCTTGCCGCTATAACCGCGGAAGACCCCGGTCGATTCTATCACCAACTCCACTTTCATCTCACTCCATGGAAGGTCCTCCGGTTCCGATTCGGCGAGGAGGGGAATGAACGTCTTATCGACCTCGATCCCTCCCTGCTTTGGAACCACTTCCGTCCCATAACGTCCATATACTGAGTCGTACTTAAAAAGGTAGGCGGCCTCCTTTGAACTGAGCTTTATATCATTGATAGCCGCAATTTCTATGTCATCCTCACCAAGGGCGATACGCAGAAACGCTCGCCCGATCCGTCCAAAACCATTGATCGCTAGCTCTTTCACCCTTGAACCCCCTTACCGTAATTTTCTACCAAGCTTATGTAGCACTCCTATACGTTGTTGATCACGAATCCCACAAATCCTTCACGTGATTTATTCGTGCCATTCGTGATTTACCCACGATCCTGGACGCTAACCTAGCCCTAGATTTTCTACCATCTTCGCAAAGTAACGATGGATACGCAAATCATCGCTCTATCAGCAAACTTGACCTCGCCGAACCTGGAGATCACGGTAGATTCCCCCCGGGGATGATCAATCCTGACAGTCCCTTCAGTCCTTCGGGCCTCTTCACCACACGGGTATCTATCCCAAGACGAGATGGGCTTAGCCCATACTCGCGTACAGCCCCCTGCAACCCAAGGATTCCGATCACCGACTAGCGAACCTGCATCATCTCGGTCTCGGGGATATCCTCAATAGACAACCCACTCATCGCCTCTCCCAGCCCGGCTGAGATCTCGGCCAATACCTTAGGATCATCGTAGTGGGTCGTCGCCTGAACGATCGCCCGTGCCCGCGGCTCGGGATTGGATGACTTGAAGACCCCACTCCCGACGAAGATCCCGTCGCAGCCCAGCTGCATCATCATCGCCGCGTCGGCAGGGGTGGCGATTCCACCGGCGGCGAAGTTGACCACGGGCAGTCTCCCCGCCTCACGGATGACGAGCAAGACCTGGTGTGGTGCCCCCAGCTCTTTTGCTATACTCATCAACTCTTCCTCTGGTGCTGCAAGAACTCCTCTGATCTGTTCGTTCAACAGGCGCATGTGCCGCACGGCTTCGATGACATTCCCTGTTCCGGCCTCGCCCTTGGTGCGCAGCATCGATGCCCCTTCTCCTATCCGGCGACAGGCCTCGCCCAGGTTGCGTGCCCCGCAGACAAATGGAACGGTAAATCCCCACTTGTCCACATGATACTGAGGATCGGCCGGGGTTAATACCTCGGACTCATCTATGTAATCCACCCCCAGCGCCTGGAGGAGCTGTGCCTCCACAAAGTGCCCGATCCTTATCTTTGCCATCACCGGAATGGAGACAGCTTCCATGATCTCTTTTATCTTACTCGGATCGGCCATCCTAGCCACTCCACCCTGGGCACGGATATCGGCAGGGACCCGTTCAAGGGCCATCACCGCAACAGCACCGGCCTCCTCAGCTATCTTCGCCTGCTCAGCGGTGGTGACGTCCATGATCACACCACCCTTAAGCATCTCAGCAAGGCCACTCTTTACACGAAACGTACCTTTTTCTACCACTGTGTTCACCCCCTAGAATGTAACCTGGTTTAATTATACCGCCATCTTGGCGTGGACGAAAGGGGAGGGATTCCTCACCCCTTTTTCTTCTCCCTGGGTGAGTGATCCCCCCAGTTCAATTTCTCCTCCAGAAGACCGAAAAAAGAACGGCCGCTGCCGATTCGCACAAGCCTGGTCGGGAGCGGGGCCTGCTCAATTTCCGCCTCGATCCCTGGGGCAAGGCTAAGCGAGAAATCCCCATCCACCCTCACGTTTGCCCCCGTAGTAGCATGGATCAGCAGTTTCTCCTCCGGGGAAAAGATCACCGGCCTTACCCCCAGCTTATGAACAGCAAGTGGGGTGACTGCGATACATGGCATCGGGGGTACGATCACTGGCCCACCGGTGGACAGGCTGTATGCGGAAGAGCCGGTGGCAGTTGCGAAAATCAGGCCATCCCCGGGATAGGTTGCCACCCTCTCTCCCCGCCACAAAAGCTCAATCTCACAGAAGTGTGCCCCAGCTGCCGGTGTTATTACGATGTCATTAAGCGCCGTTTCCAGTCTATCCTCATCGGCGAGCCTGAATGCAAGCCGCATGCGCTCTTCGATAAAAAACTCGCCTTTCAGAATTGCCTCCAGGGCAATGGTCAATGCCGGGGCCTCAACCTGGGTAAGGAAGCCCAGGCTTCCCAGGTTTACCCCGAGAATCGGCAGGGAAAAATCGGCGAACAAAGAGGCCGCCCGCAAAACTGTCCCGTCTCCCCCCAGGGCCACAATCAGGGCCTCCTCCGGTTCCACTCGCTGGAAGGATTCGTCCCTAGAGATGGCGACCGGGGTGATCCCCTTCAGATTGCACCAGGCTTTAAGTACAGCCAGGGTGCGCAGGGAGCCATCCTTTTCAGTATTGGCTACGATATACAGCCTGCGAATCTCCATGTTTTAGATATTAACAGAAAATGATCTCTCATCGCGACTGCCGCTCGATGTACTTCCAACGGCAAAGCCA
>JAYEMK010000062.1:8626-23190 GCA_034718095.1 Candidatus Bipolaricaulota bacterium
ATCCCTCTTCTTGCCTGTAGTTGGCCTCCCCCATGAGCTCGTTTAAAACGCGGCCCTTCATCCGCGCAGGCCTCTCGGTGAGGACGATGATCTCCTGTCCGAGAAAGGCCGCTTCCTCGATATCGTGGGTGACAAATACGAGAGAAAAGCCATGTTCTCTCCACAGTGAAAGAAACAGGTTCTGGATTCGCTCTCGGGTGAGGGTATCGAGCGAGGCAAGCGGTTCGTCCATGAGCATCACAGCGGGGGAGGTGGAGAGCGCCCGTGCAACCCCGACCCTTCGCCGCATCCCAGCGGATAGCTCCGCTGGAAAACGCGACTTGACCGACTCAAGGCCAAGGTCATCCAAGACTCCTTCTGCATTGCGCCTGGGATACTGTCCGGCCAGCAACAGGCTCAAATTGGCATTCTGCCATACCGTCTTCCAGGGGAGGAGCCCGGCATTCTGCAGGATCAACGATACATCACGCCGCGGCCTGAAAACAGTGCTACCCCCGATCTTGATCTCTCCTACAGTCGGGGATAAGAGACCTGCCATAGCGGAGAGAATGGTACTCTTCCCACATCCCGAGGGGCCAATCAGGGCCAGGCTCCGCCCGCGCTCCAGGTGGAAATCGAGTTGCTCTACCGCCTGTACCGGGGGATCAGCAGCGGAATAGGTGATCCCAAGACCATTGACCTCAATCATACAGGAACCGGTCCGTGGTCATTTCCTCGTAGGAGGGGTTCTCCGTGGTGTAATTCCTTTTATTGATCCAGACGAGCACATCCTCGAACTGCCGCCTGCACAGCTTTTGCGGTAAGGAAAAAAGCGGGATCTCAAACTCATCCATAATCCCTGCCGGGATATCCTCACGGTTCAGCCCGGGGAAGAACAGAGATAGGGCCACATCCATCCCCACGGAAACTACCTCTTTTCGGCTCGTTTTGTTTATCATGTTTATCGCATCGCGGTAGGCAGCATAGAATTTCCTCACCAATTCCTCCCCCTCCTCCAGGACACTACGCTGGAAGACGATCACGCTTGGTAATGGCTCCACCTCGGCAAAATCCGAAAGACGCACGAGCTCGCCTCCGTCTGTAGATATTTGATAGTTTGAAATGTAGGTGATGTAAGGCTCAGGCAGCACTGCAGCATATACCGCACCCATGGAAAGAAAGGTTGCCAGTTGCAGCATATCGTTCCAATAGACGTAATCCCTGTCCGGGTCCACCTCATAGCCAAGCCCACTGAGCAGTGTATCGAGATAGTACTCAAGGTCGCTCATCGCTGTGATGGCGATCGATTTCAGGCTGCTCCCCTGCTCGGTCTGAGCGAGAAGTTCGTCGATCGAATCGATCTTAAAATAATCCTGGGAGAGCAGGGCAAGGCTCCCCGTCTGTACCCTCTTGTAAGCGGTGCTTGTAATCACGGCATCGGCCCCGATACTGAAAAGCAGCGCAGCCGTGGGCACATCGCATACCATTCCGTCTATCTTTCCGGTGATAAAAGCAGATTCACGCTTCTGGTCATTGGGAAAGGGTATAATGGGAACATCAACGCCATGTCCTTCAAACAACCCCCACTCCTGCGCAAAGGCAATGGGAACTGAGCCCATCACCGGGGGAAGACTGAACCGGAGTTGCTCAGGTCCAGCCTGCACCCTAATGCCGGAAAACAAGAGAACACAGACAATCAGCAATAAAATTGCTGCCCTGTGCTGGAAATGGCTCATCGGACCCCCTTATACGGATCAACCCGATTATACCGACCGACCACCCACCGGCAAAACCCCTGTTGTCTTTCTAGACGGTTTATGCTATACTGAAGTTTGTAAGGAGGTGAGATAAAGATGCCGTTGTGTGGATGGTTGTTACTGTCGTTTTTCTGGAGTTTCTGGATTTTCGCCTTCGCCGGCTGGTGGTGCGGCTGCTGCTAGTTCCATCTGGTTGCAAGGTTATAACTTATAACTAAGGTACAAAGAAAGGACTTGTGGTGAAAAGGTGGGGGGTTGTCTTAATCCTCTTTTTATTGGGGATTAATGTATGTATTATCGGGGTGGCAGAAAATGCTGGGCGGTTGGCTGCTGAGACCGGGCTAGACACTGATCTGTTTACCGAATTGACGGTCCAGATTGGCGGAAGCAACTTAAGTATTGTCGCCGTATACATCAATGAACGCGCGCTAGACAGCAAGATCTCACCGGGACTTGAGGCAATGCTGACCCCACATATTGATGATAATGCCATTGTTATCTGGGCCTCCGCAAAGGAAGATCTGCCGTTTGACCCCCTAACAATCTCCGTCGAGCAATCAGATAAGGTTTTTCTGTTCGCCGAAAGAAGCAATTGGGTTGAGCTCCCGCCGGGGGGGTTCTTTGCCGGTGGAGTCGCGGCAGAGCAGGACAGCGCAGGGCTGCTCATCATGGGTGACCGGATCGATCCAACCAAACCATTTTGGATTGTATACCAGGGAACCCGTGGCCAGCTCGATATCGGCCCAGTTGAGCCCACCCCGACACCTGCAGTGCAACAAAGGCCCCAAATCCGTGAGGAACCTGTTCTGGAAAGTGTCACAGACCTCGAAGCCGAGCTCACCTATGGTGATTTCTCAGTGGAGACGGTTTTCCCCCTGTTCGGTCTTAGTCCGAGCCTAGTGGGGACAATCATCAACAAAGGCGATGATGAGGAGTTGCGACTCCTGCTTGTGCGATTGGAGGAGGGCATAGAAGAGGGTACACTTGACCCACAGTTACTGGCGAGCATCGAGCCATTCATCGGTGCAGGGGCAGTGATGGTCTGGGCCCTCTCCCCGACCGGGGCTGAATTTTCCCCGTGGGACCTATCCATCAAGCAGGCTGAAACGAATTACATCTTTAACCCATTCAGTTCCTCCTCATTCACGGGATTGACCCCTGGGTTTAGCGAGCCTGGGTTTATCGAGGCGGGAAACATAACAGCTGGGGTTGTCTTCCTGCATCGGGGAATCGACCCGGGGGCGCCTTTTTCCATCTGCTATAAGGGGGAGTGTGCCGCCTTCCCACAATCCACGGATAAATAAACCCGACACTGTCTGTTCTGCATGAAGCAAAAACTTGTCCTTGCCTCCGCTTCGGTACGACGCAGGGAACTGCTTTACCGAATCGCATCCGATTTCATCGCTGTACCGAGCGAGATCACCGAGCAGGCCACAGGTAATCCTGAACATCAGGTCTTTTCGCTTGCCCGTGCCAAGGCACACGCGGTGGCAAAGCATGAAAGCGGTATAATCATCGGGGCCGACACCCTCGTTGTCCTCGACAATGAAATCCTTGGCAAACCGTGCTCTTACAATGAGGCGAAGTATATGCTGAAACGGTTGAGCAAGCGGAGACATACTGTTATCACTGGATTGTACGTCCTGGCAACAGAAAGCGGTGAGTATAGAAAGGCCTGTGAAAGGACCGATGTTTATTTTCGTACCTTAACAGAGATCGAGATTGAGGCATATCTGGAAAGCGGGGAATATGTGGACAAGGCCGGCGCATACGCTATTCAAGGACTCGCCTCCTTGTTTATAGAACGGATAAACGGCGATTACTTCAACGTAATGGGCCTTCCCCTCTGCCGTCTCTACCTCCTGCTTAGAGCCATGGGGGTTGATTTGTTGAGGAAAGGCTAACTTTTTATATGATTAGCGTACTGGGCTATGAAAGAATCACGGGTAATTTGTGATCTACTTGCGTGGTGCGCGCAGACAGGCAAACAACCTGCCTGAGCGCTAAAAACTACCCATTATTAGGTAAATATTGGAGAATAGAGATGAACATACTCGTTATCGGTGCCGGGCTGATAGGACGGGCGATCGTCTATGGGCTCGTAGGGCGGTCGGGGATCAAACAGATAAAACTTGCCGATCGTGAAGGGAAACGGGCACAGAGGATAGCCGACTGGATCGCCGATCCGCGGGTTGTCCCAATGAGGCTAGATGCGACCGCCCCCCGTGCAGTCCATGCCGAGATGAAGGATTGCACAGCGGCGATCAGCGCCGTTCCATACTTTCTAAATTTGGCACTTGCCAGGGCCGCCGTAGACACTGGCACCCATTTCTGCGATCTCGGGGGGAACAATCGCACAGTGGCTGCCGAACTCGCGCTTAACGAACAAGCGAAACAGGCGGGGGTGACAGTTATCCCTGACTGCGGACTTGCCCCTGGACTCGTCAATATCCTCACCGCCTCCGCTACCCGGGACCTCGATCAGGTCGATTCGGTGCGGATCCGCGTGGGTGGGCTCCCACAGAATCCCCACCCTCCGCTCAACTACCAGATCGTCGGCTCCACCCATGGACTTATAAACGAGTATATGGATCCGGCAAGGATCCTAAGTGAAGGAAAGATTGTCGAGGTGCCTTCTTTAAGCGGCCTGGAAGAGATCTCCTTTCCCCATCCTTATCAAAACCTGGAGGCATTCCACACCTCGGGTGGAAGCTCCACTCTCCCAGATACGATGCTGAACCGGGTAAATAACCTGGATTACAAGACGATTCGCTACTCCGGTCACATGGAAAAGGTAAAGACATTGGCCGACCTCGGATTCTTCGATGAGGAGCCACGTGAGATCGATGACAAAAAGGTTGTCCCCCGCGCCATGTCTGTAAGTCTACTTACAGAGCGTCTCTCCGGAACCAAACCAGATGTAGTCCTGCTACGTATCACCGCACATGGAAGAATCGGCAAGGATCCGCGGACAGTCCGATATCAACTGATCGATGTGTTTGACAATAAGACCGGGCTTTCAGCGATGTCACGCACCACCGGTTTTTCCGCTGCTCAAATATGTGAAATGCTGGCCACAGGACGGATCCACGTGCAGGGGGCCATCCCGCAGGAAAACTGTGTCCCAGCGGAGGAGTTTCTGCTCGGGCTCCAACAACGCGGCCTCAATATCGAACGCCAGGTGAGGGGCTGATGCAGCCGGTGATCGGATTTGATATGGACGGGGTCATACTCCATTCTGACAACCTGAGCGAAGGGGGCTGGATAGTGGATGCGTTCATGCGGACCCTGCGTGAGTTCAACATCCCGGAGACCGAGGAAAACGCCCGCCTGTTGTACATCAGCAACCTGCGTAATAATGCCGCTGCCTTCTGCAGAAAATTCGGCATCGATGATGCGGACCAACTCTGGGATCGTCGTGATAAAAACTATATCCGCGGAAAGCTCACCGCCCTAAACACAGGGGAGATCGAGCTCTACCCTGATGTAGCCGCACTAAGACGGCTCGCCAGAGTCTATCCACTCGCCCTGGTGAGCAACTCGCCCCAGTTGATCGTGGATGAAGTCGTGTCCCGGTTCTCACTAGAAGCCCTGTTCCCCATTGCCATCGGTCGTGGCACCACATTGAGTGAGCTTCGCTTTGCCAAGCCCGCACCCGACATGCTCGAACGGATGAAGAAGGCCGTCGGGGCCAAATCGGGCTGCTATGTAGGGGACCAGCCGGAGGATGCACAGGCGGCCAGGGCGGCAAAATTGGTCCCGATAACCATCTCCAGAGATGGGAAAAATGGCGACATCCGTACCCTCGCCGAGCTAGAGCAAACAATAAAAAGGCTCAACCTGGCTTGCGTTAACCCTACTGAGTAGTTAGTATCTTTGCCCATGAGTCCATTATGTGACACGGGAGGTTGATTATCGTGCCTAGAGGCGACGGAACTGGTCCCATCGGCCATGGCAGAGGTCGTAAAATGGGAAGAGGAGGAAATGGCCGTGGAATGGGATACGGTCGCGGGATGGCAGGCCTGGGCCGTGGAAGATTCATCCAAGGCACGCAGGGAGGCACGGCCACTGCCACGATACCCCAGATCGATCAAGAGAGGTGCGTTGGCTGTGGAGACTGTGCTGAGGCGTGCCCGTTTGCGGCCATTGAGGTAAACCAAAAGAAGGCACACATCAACCAGGTTAAGTGTCGCGGTTGTGGGATATGTATCCCCGCCTGCCCAATTCAAGCGATAAATTGAAAACCGTACCATAGACCACAAATTTTAGGATCCGTTTATCGAGGGAGTTTTGGTGAGCAAGAGGCGATTACAGATTGCTGTCTCCTGTGATGGTGAAACTATCCCCCATAGACATTTTGGTGATTGCCCGGAATTCCGTATCTACGAGATATTTGATGGTTCCTCGCTGTTTTGAGTGGGTAGTTGAAGATACTTATGCGGAACAGGGCGCCTCTCGCAGAGACGTGAAACGGTGATGCGTAATGAGTTAAGGGTAATGAGGAAGAGCAAAAGCATACTCTCGCAAAGACGCAGAGAGCGCCAAGGGAAAGAAAGACACAGGAAAGAAGAACAAGAGGCGATGTTGTAGTGCTGTTCTTGGCGATCATTGCGTCTTGAGTGAGCGATAGCGAGCGGGCGAGAGAAAGGGTTTTGTCGGTTACAGTTAGACACGTTTGTTACCCACTCGAAACGACGAAGAGCTTATTTGATGATGGAACGTATCGCCTTCTTGAGAAGAAGTTGAACACATCGCCTGAGGAACGCAAGCACGCTGATAAACGGAAACTAAAAGGGGTTATCGGGCTGCTGCCAGGATGTGAGGTGGTTATCTCTGGGTTGTTGAGCCCGAATTTTTTACGGATGCACAAGGGCCTCCTGGTACAGCCGTCAGTGACCACTGCCAGAGATATCGAATCCCTTATGAGGGTATTGACGAATTCTTTTGAGGACCTTTTCAATCTGGTTACCGCCCGACGCAGGGGGGAATACCCGGCTGAGATCCCCACTCTGGGTTGATGATCCGGGGTGACTCCAATTGTAAAAGCGTAGCAGATAAGGTATAGCCGCAAGATAGAGTTATATCACATCCTCCAATTTCCCTCCCTTCGATTCGCCCTAAAGTTCAGCCTATCTTTTGTAGCTCGCCACTGCTAACATCATGGCAGGGAATACTGGCCGCCAAGCCCATTAGAGCGGATTAACTGGGAAGCATCCCACCGCGGCGCCATTGGCCTCCTGCACCACCTTTCCTTAACGGCTAGCATCAACAAAGCAGGGCTACTTCAGGAGTCTCTCACTTGGAGACGTGTTTCTTTGTAGTGATAGAGCTTGCAAGAACAACGGAAGCACCTTATAATATGATGGTTAGTTTTGGGTGGATCTACCTATCAGGAGGATGTTTCGTGACTGAAGTATCTGGCAAGAATGTTCCTCTCAAATGGACAGTTCCGAAAGATATGCGAGCAGAATTCGCTAATAACTATAGTTGTCCACCACCAAAACGGTATATTCTTGTTATACTTCTTTGATGCTGTGCCTCCACCACTCCTCAAGGAAGAGGACATTGAAAGTATTGAGGAGGTTGAAGCGACAGCAGTAGCGCGAATTGCCATTTCCCCTCAGTCCATGCCTGGGATTATAAAGGCGCTGCAGAGCAATTACGAGCGCTTTTACGAGCATCCTCAGAAAGGGGAAGTTAGCGAAGCGAGTGATGCATAATGAATGGAATTTCGATCGCAATCGTGCCATCTTCTGATCGTCATTATGTGTCTCGGATGATAACAGATAGCATAGGAATGCTAGTAGAGCGATATAGCGATAACTTTTCTGTCCAACCTCCTTCGTTTTCCTTCACAAATTCCATCTCCATAACTAACGCTCCACGGCTTGCCGCAGATCTCCCGCCATACGCGCTTATGGATGAACCCCGAGTGTTTGCCTTTCTGGAGGACAGACAAAACTTGGTCCCCGTACTTTGCGAAGTGTATAAGAAGATAAGCTCCCACTTCGACGCTTCGCGTATAACTCTTGAACTAGAAGAGTCTGAAGCATATCTAGGGGGCCGGAACCTGGTGATCACAATCCATACGGGGATGTCTCCAGTGGAGGTCGCACGCGCGTTTGATTCTCTGTACGACGATTCGCTGTTGAACCGTTTGTCGGAAGTGGGAGATCTCCTTCTCATTACCGTTGAGTTCGATGAACTTTGATTGGCTCCAGTTCTTGAATCTTGCGAGAGAATTGGAGAACCAACACACGCCCCTTGCATCAGAAGAAGCCAAACACCGAACATCCGCGAGTCGTGCTTACTACTCGGTGCGAACCCTTGCGTACGACTATGCCATCTCTCACGGAGGGCGCGATAAAATCGACAGGCATGACCACGGTGCGATATGGCGTTGGTTCAAACAGCAAGATGATAGTCACTGCAAAAAGATCGGCGAAGAACTAAAAACGCTATATGGATATCGAAGGAAAGCTGACTACGATGATTCGGTATCGAGCGCAGACAAGAAGGCATATTTCACAATTACTCTAGCGGAAGAAATCAAGACTAACCTTACTGATTGATGCCCCATCTGCAAACTCCCGAAACTGGAGTTGCAAAACTGAGCAAGCTACCAATAGCACAGGGCTCTAAATCCTTCCCACTATGCTCGCATGGATTCACAATTATCCTGGCACTGTCCTGGTTAAGCATCTGCTTTAGATATTTTTGAACCACAACATTTCCACCGCCTCCCTTCATTATAATGTTCTTCCATATTCGTTAAGCGAAGCGACCTTGGAGAGGGGAAAGCGTGGTTGACGAGGAGGTCGATCAGCATGCCCTATGGGAAGAATTGCCGCGATTCGATAGCGATCAGGAAGCTTGAGCAACGAGCCCAATTTTGCGGCTGACGGGGTGTATGGCAACGAGTACAACCCCTCTTCGGTCGCCTGAAGAAGTATGTGGGTGATGGCGATCCAGACGGAAGGGATCGAATAAGGGGCATGAGTATCGAAGAAGACCGCAATCAATACTGGGGCATCCTCAAGAAAGGGTTTGCTTGCTGTGATCGAATTTGCGGCGAACCAGGCGCGAAGCCCGCCTTTCACCTTCTCGTGGTATTGCCTCTCAGCCGCCTCGCAGTACGCGCGGACCTCGCGCTTTATACTCGGGTCATCGATGACCACAAAGTGCCATGGTTGCTGATTGGCGCCGGACGGCGCGAGCCGGGCCGCCTCGAGGATTCGCCGAATGCAGGCCCTGGGGACCGGGGTACTTAGAAAAGTGCGTGAACTTCGACGATCCTGAATAACCTGAAGCACCCCTGTATCAATATTTGATGACATCTTCCCTCCTTTTCGCTGTGCAAAACAGTATATCAACTTTTCCCCTCAGGGTGCCTTAAATTCGGTGCCACTTTTCCGGCAACTACGCCGGCAATAATTAACTGGAAACATCCGCTGATAAATCAATAATATGTATCCGCACACCCAAGCGGAGGGGCGAAACCATGAAAGCTGCAAGGACAGATTGGATAACCGTTATGAATAAACGCCCGCGTATTCATGTGATCTCTGAAACAGCCTTTTTCATCCAGGGCCAAGGGGTGCACACCGCCTTCCTCGATTGTGTGAACCTGCTTAGACACGATGTCGATGTCATCGTCAACGAGGCCGGCTGGGGGGATCTGATGCATGCCCATACCTACGGCCCTTATTATTTCTGGAAAGGTCGCCGCTATCGCGGTCGGCGCGTGTTTACCGCGCATGTTATCCCGGACTCCATAAAGGGGTCTCTACCCCTCTGGCCTATTTTTATGCCCCTTGTGCGTTGGTATCTGCGCCAGGTTTATTCCTATGCCGATGTCTGCATCGCCATCTCCCCCACGGTGAAAGAGGCGATTCAGGGACTTAAGGCCAATACCCGAATCGTTCAGATCTACAATCCCATCGATGCTGACAGATTCTCTCCTTCTCTCGAACTGCGAGCGGCTACCCGCAAGAAGCTTGGCTTTTCTGAGGATGCGTTTGTGGTACTCGGGGTCGGACAGTTGGAACGGCGTAAAGGGGTGGAGGACTTCTTGGCTATCTCCGAGGCCTGTCCACATATGCGCTTTGTTTGGGCCGGCGGGCGACCATTTGGGATCATGACTGAAGGGGTCGCCAGGCTCAATAAGCGGATCAGGTCGGCCGAGGGGCGCGTAAGGTTCCTCGGGCTGCTCCCACTGGAGGATATGCTGGCGATATATAATGCAGCCGATCTTTTTCTGTTCCCGAGTTACCAGGAAAACTGCCCCCTTGCCCCCTTGGAGGCTGCGGCCTCCGGGCTACCGGTAATCTATCGCGATATCCCGGAATACGTCGACCTATACAATAACCCGTATCTCAAGGCAAGAGACACTGAGGAATTCATCGCCCTGACCAAGCGGATGGCCGAGGATACAGACTTTTATTCCGAGGGGCGCCTGATATCAAGCCGGCTGTTGACCCAGTTTGACAAAAAGACAATTCGGGGGCAGCTCATGAGGCTCTACAAAGAAATACTCGAGGGCTGGACCGGATAAAGTCGGGATATGGAACTGGCTCCTCGGGTAGGACTCGAACCTACAACCATTCGGTTAACAGCCGAGCGCTCTGCCAATTGAGCTACCGAGGAATATACTCATTTTATCACTGTGTTATTCACCAGTCAACCTCCCAAACTCAAGTGTACGCCCTTCTACGCGGCGGCGTAAAGGAGCTGCTGGACGATCCCTGCAGCACGTCTCAGCACTGCAACCTCGATGTACTCACCGGTGGTATGTGCACCTCCCCCTCCGTATCCCATTACGACGGATGGCAGGCCTCTCCCAGTGAGCACCAGGGCATCTGTGCCCCCGGTGATGACGAGTGTCTTCGGATCGAATCCCGCTGCTGATATGGCCGATCTCGCTAATCCTATACCTGGCGAGTCCTCGGGCAGTTTCGAGGCTGCATACTCTATGTTTTCGTTTATATCAATGGTTGCCCCGGCCCTATCTGCTGCAGATTTGAAGGCATTTTGCATGGTCTGGGACTGGCGCATGCACTTGTCATCGTCGAGGCTACGACATTCCGCCTGGATCTTGACCTTTTCCGGCACGCCGTTTCTTATCATCCCACCGTGGATGGTCCCGACGTTGGCCGTGGTCTCCTCGTCGAGCCGCCCTTCAGGCATGGAGGCAATCGCCTGCGCAGCAACCCGGATGGCTGAAATGCCCCGCTCCGGCTCCATCCCCGCATGCGCTGCCTTGCCGGTGATATCGATATCGAGGGAGACGTGGGTTGGGCCACCGATGACTATCGTATCCGGCTCTTCACCATCCAGGATGAACCCCAGTTCTGATTTCAGCACAGATAGGTCGAGGTTCTTCGCCCCCAACAACCCGATCTCCTCGCTGCGGGTGATGACGATCTCGACCGGAGGCCGCCGCTCGGCCGTGCGGACCGCCTCGAAGATTTCCGCGATCCCGGCCTTGTCATCAGCCCCGAGAATGGTTTCTCCAGCGGAACGAATCACCCCATCCTTCACAACGGGCTCGATCCCGATGCCAGGTTTCACGGTGTCGGCGTGTGCCCCAAGCATTATGGGTTCGGACTTTGTCGAGTTTCTACCGGCGACACGGGCAATCAGATTGCCGTATTCATCCCGGGTGCATTCTGCGTTCAATTCTTGCTCAAACAATTTGGAAAGATGAGCAATAACGGCCTCCTCATTCCCCGATTCGCTGTCGATCCTCACAAGTTCGCAAAATGTATCCACTATATCAGACATCTTTATCCTCCTTTCTTTTATTGCGCTGCCTGGCCTCAGAGGCAAACTTGATGACCAGGTTCTCGAGGGCCCCGTAGAACCTCTCGCTGTCCGTCATGACGAGATCCTTGTTCTCGTTGATCTCCCTTGCGACCTCTCGCAAGAAGGAAGAATCGTATTCCTTCACGGCATAGAGGGCGATCCGCTCCAGTATCTCCAGCAGCCGTAGTGGCCCGTAGTCCTTCGGTTCATCCTTTAGTCCCTCCGCACTTGTGGCAATGTACATGCACAGATCGAATAGCTCTTCTTCGGTCATCTACACCTCCTGATAGTCTTCCCAATGGGTGATCTCTGCAGGCGGTCTGCGGACCGGGGCCGATGGCTGACAATCAGGGGTCCCCAGGGCGATGATAAGCACTGGATGGATGTGCTCAGGCAACCCGATAAGTGTGGTGATCCCCGCCCGGGAGAACGAGGCTACAGGGCAGGAGCCGTAGTCCATCGCGTGCGCCATGAGCAGCATGTTCTGTGCGGCCATGGCCGCTTCCTCAGCGACGAGGCCAGCTCGCATCTGACCCGAGAATCGCTGTGTGTCATGGTCATCGGAGCAGATGACGATCGCCGCCGTCGCCTGCCTGGGGAAACCAGGCGACAGGTTCTTCAGGGCCGATAGCTGGCCCGACTCATGCACGATGATAAACCTCCACGATTGTACATTGCTGGGGGAAGGGGCCCATTGTCCAACCTCGACAAGTCTCTCCAACAGCTTTCTGGGTGGAGGATCCTCTACATATGAGCGGACGCTCCTTCGCTGTTTGATCACCTCATAAACGATTTCTGCCTTGCTCATGCCTCTCCTTACTACTTAGCCTCTTGACCCAGCCTGCTGTTTTTCTCAATCCGCCGATAGGAAAGATCATACCCAAAATGTCTCGGTCCAAAAAGCTCTAGCCCCTGTTTGGAGCGCCACCTCTCCGGTGCGGGATAGCCAATAACGGCAACCTCTACCCCTTCTTTGCAGTTGGGATTCGTTACCGCCTCCCCCGTCTCCGGATCCAGGACGCAGATCAAATCAGGCGCGGTCACATCAGGAACACCATCAAGCCAGGCAATGATATGCTCGTTCTTGTACCAGATACGATATTGATGCCCACTGTCCTGCCCCCTACCGGAAACATTCAGCTTGCCTATGGTGAACCCCTCCTCGATCTTCCAATCGGCCCTGTCCACAACCCCGGCAAAAAGTCTATAACCTTCTCCAGCCAGTACTGCTGCGTCAACCGGATCATCCCCGGCTGCGCGGGCGGCTCGCACTGCTTCGCCAATAGCCAGCGCCTTGGATAACGTCTTGGGGATAACCGAGTCCTTCAATGTCTTTCCATCCATCGGATGGTCAGTGACCCCAGCGCGATTGTCGCTTACCACAGCTATCGAGCGCACGATCGCCTCTGCGCGAAAGTCGTCCGAGACCCGGGTGAGGATGATGCGATCACCACTGGCCGTTGCCACCGCCATCGGGGTAATGGGGACATCTTCAAGATAGAACGTCGTATGTTGCAGCTCTGGCACCGAGCGACCAGCAGGATCGGCGTCTACGATAGGAATCCCGAGCCTCGCCGCAACCGACAAGGCGACGGCGGTGTTTCCCCCTCCAATCTCGGTGGCGATCGCCGCGAAGAAGGTCTTCCCAAGATATTCCTGCAGGCCCCTAAATGCCCCCAGACACTGAAGCTCTGCCGCACTTTCCGCGCCGGTATCCTCCGGGGTAACGCTGCCGCACATGTAGGGGGATGCGATCAGTGCGGCGTCCGGTATTTCTCCGAGGTCGACCAGCTTGAAGGTGCGGTCAGCCGCGAGGTCATCTTGAATCCTGCGAAGTCCCTGAACAGGGCTCCCCCCTCCTCCTGTTCCAAGGATTGCACAGCCCCGGATCAAATCCTCCAGGTTCTGCCGGTTTAACGTTTGCATCATAATACTCCTTTCATGACTTTTACTTGTTTAGCGTTCTGGTCCGCCACTGATCGCGAATCCTCCAGATCTTTTATATAATTTATTCGTGCAATTCGTCTATTCGTGATTCCATCATGGCCAAAAATGCTAACCACCTATCACGAACTTCACGAACTAGCCACTCACGAATTTCACGAATTATTTTTATAATTCATTCGTGCCCTTCGTCTTATACGTGTCATTCGTGATTCCTTCACGTCCCCAAACTCTAACCATATATCACAAATATCACGAACTAACTGACCACGAATCAACTGATTACAAATCCTTCATTTTATTTGACTATTGGTGATTTACCCACGATCCTAGACGCTAATCATACACCATATTTTACCTCCTCCGCCTTCTCATCTTTGGATCCAGGATCTCCCTCAACCCATCCCCAACCAGATTAAACGAGAGCACAGTCATGAAAATAGCCAGACCGGGAAAGGTTACGATCCACCAATGGGTTAGAAAAAAGGTGCGGCCTGTGCTGACCATTAGTCCCCATTCGGGCGTTGGCGGTTGGGCACCCAGCCCCAAGAAACTGAGGGCAGCCGAAGTCAAGATGATCGAACCGAAATCCATCGACGCCTGGATGATGATCGGGGTCAGACAGTTGGGGAGAACATGTTTGAACACGATTTTCCCTCGTGATGCACCCATCGCTCTGGCTGCCTGGACATAATCCCTTTCACGAACCGAAATCGCTTCACTGCGCAAAAGCCTCGTATACCACGGCCACCAGGCAATGGCGATTGCGATCATCGCGTTGGTAAGGTTTGGACCCAACAAGGTGGAGATGGCCATTGCCAACAACAGTGGGGGAAAGCTCAGAAATACGTCCGTTATCCGCATGATCACTTCATCGAGGACACCGCTAGCGTAACCGGCCACGACTCCCAGCGGCACCCCGATGAGAAGCGCAAGCCCAATCGCAATCACTCCGACCTGCAACGAAATCCGAGTCCCAGACAAAACCCGGCTGAAGACGTCCCTCCCCAACTCGTCCGTTCCAAAGAAATGTTTTAACCTGGGCGATAGAAACCTATCCTTAATATGCGTCTCAACAGT
>JAYEMK010000063.1:0-4995 GCA_034718095.1 Candidatus Bipolaricaulota bacterium
TCTCGGCGGCATTCAACGGGAGTTTGGGGCTGCTGGAAATCGATCCAGTCGCAGCGGCGCTGTCGGGACCGAGGTCGATTTCCCCGCGATCATCTCCGCTATCAGCTTGCCCGTTATCGGGGCAAGCCCAATCCCATCACCTTCATGCCCAGCTGCGATATACAGGCCGGGAACCGCCGGAACGGGAGAGACAATCGATAGGTGGTCCGGCGTATAAGGCCTAAGCCCGGCGTAAGATCTGATCACATTTACATCTTCTATCTTGGGGAAAAAGCGCAGCGCACGCCTTGCCATAAGCCTCAGCACTTCAGTGTTACATCGCGTATCGAACCCCACGAATTCACGACTTGATCCGACGAGGAAGTTGCCGTGCCCAGTAGGCTCAAACACCATTGCAATTCCATACTTTTCCATATTGGGTGAAACCTTCCTCTTTTCCTTGCCGCCAAATTTCGCCATTAGATACCCGAACTCCATCAGCTTTCTCCTCGCATTTCTCGGCGTTCGCTCCGCGACGAGAATGTGGCCCTTGCGCGGGCTGATGGGCACGGTGACCCCGACCGTTTCAGCGATGCCCGGGGTCCATACCCCAGCGGCCAGTACGACATACCGACTGGACATGTTACCGGTGGAGGTGACCACCCCGTGCACAGCACCATTTGGATCCCTGAGAACTGACCTGACCTCGGTGAACGGACGAACCGTCGCCCCCCTTTTTTTAGCGCCCTTCACAAGGCCGTACACCAACGCCATGGGGTCAAGTGAGGAATCGGAGGCACACTCAACAAGCCCGACGACATCACGGGCGAGAAGCGGTTCATTCTCAAAGACCTCTTCGCCGGCAATGTAGCGCATGGGTAGCCCGGCGTCCTGCTGTTGAGCTACCCAATCTCGCGCCACCAGCGATTGCTCCTCATCCTCTACGACCAACACGCTCCCCCGCTGTTTGTAATCAAGATCGCAGTCCAGCCGATCCACGAGTTCAGCCAACATCCGCTGACTTTGGAGGGTAATTTGGCTGTCAAAACCTGGCATCTTGTCTATTGCAAGGACGTTCCCATCGCAGGCACTCGATGTACCCACAGCCACATCCCCCCGCTCGATGAGTGTTACCTCGACACCTGCCTCAGCCAGGTAATAAGTCACCGCAGCCCCTATGACCCCGCCCCCAACCACAATGACCTCAGCACTATTCGACATCCGCCCCACCTGCCAGAGATTCGAAGGTGACTGGCATCACCGGAGGCCTCACCGTATCGGGCTCAAACTCACTCATTGGCCTTCCCAATTCCTGGGATAAGATCCGCATAACAAGCCTCTCACATGTGCGTCCCTGACACAGACCCATCCCTGCCCTGGTCCTTCGCTTCACCCCGGTCACATCCACTGCACCCTCGCGGATGGCCTGCCTGATCTCCCCCACTGTCACCTCTTCACACCGGCAGACGAGCGTATCATCGTCCATTTCATCTACCTCCTGACGCGCAAGATCCCCCGGACCTCAGCGGCATATCGGTGCGGCACCGCCACGGTCACCACCGGGGTCTTGTCATTCACCCTCGGATTCTGCACCCGGATCACCGTCCCGGCACACACCGGCTCTCCGGCTCGATTCATTGCACGCACCGTCTGCCCCTTCTCGGGCAGGGGGAGATACTCGTACGGAAACGTCACTGTCGCCGATTCATCCGAGTATGTCAGATCGACCATGAATATCGCCAATCCCGGGCAGGCGGACACACAAAGCCTGCAGCCAATACATTTTCCCTCATCGAGCCGCGGTAGATTCGTAATCGGGGAGCCTATGTCTATCGCCCCCGTAGGACAGGCCGCCTCACACGGGTTGCACGGGATCTCCTGGATACATTCTATCACAGCTACAGGGCCTTGCCGCATCCTCTCCTCGCTGGGAATGCCAGGCGCACTTTTCAGTTCCCCTGCGGACAAGTAGCCTTTTACACCTAATCCTTCTGACATATTGCCTCCGCACGGCTTAGGATTTCCTGTTTCGCCACGGCCCTCTCAGCACAGAACGGACCACCCCTAAGACTGCTCAGCCTGGCAGCTATAGCCTCGATCTCCTCCCGATCTTCTCTTCTCCCTTTTCCCAAGGCCACCGCTGCTGCTATCCCGGCCAATCGCCCTTCCTCCAGGGCAGTGCTCGCCTCTTCGATACCCGCCGCATCGCCGGCCACATAGATTCCAGGGACGCTCGTCTCCAATCTCTTATTGTGAATAGGGGTCCATCCCCCAAGGACGGGCGAGTACATCAGTTTACAACCGGCAAGAGAGGCGATCCGGGTATTGGGTCTCAACCCTGTAGCTATACATATCGTATCCACGTCCAGCTCCTGTTCGCTGCCAGGAATCGGATTCCAGGATTCGTCCACCCGTGCGATCTGGGCCCCAGTGACCTGGGACTCGCCGAACGCCCTCACCACGGTATGAGCCGTGAGGATTGGGACACCGGCCCGGCTGACCTTCGCCGCGTGAACCCCGTAGCCACCGATTTCCGGGGCCGCCTCAACCACCGCTTTGACCTCAGCCCCGGCCTGTAGCAACTGGTAGGCGACGATCAACCCAACATTCCCTGCCCCCACCATGAGCACCCTCTCTCCGGGAAGTACACGCCACACATTGGCCATGGTCTGCGCGGCGCCAGCCCCCATAACCCCGGGGAGGGTCCATCCCTCGAAATTCAACGCATTCTCCGCCCCCCCAGTCGCAATGACCACCTGTTTCGCTGAAATTGACTCATGTCGCCGCCGCATGTAGGTAGAGGATTGGGAATGACCACGATTCGAATCGCCAAAAGAGGTGAGGATCACCTCTAATCTATTCCCAGGTTGTATGCTATACACCTCACAGCTGGTAAGTATCTCAACGCCTACCCCTTCTGCATCACGGTAGAGCCGCCGTGCAATATCCACCCCACGGCTGCCGGCACTGTGCTCACGGGCCCCGAAGAATTTATGGATCTGCTTGATCAGCTGACCTCCCGGTTGCAGATTCATGTCCATCACCGCTACCCGGCAGCCCCTCTTGCCCCCCTCGATGGCGGCTGCGAGGCCGGCCGGGCCAGCGCCGATAACCGCAAGGTCCAGGCCTTTCACGAGAACTCCTTGGGTTCAGCCTCTAGTTGAGTTTCCACAACCATACCCTCTACCACAGGTGTGATGCATGTCCTGACGTTAGGCACACCGTTGACCCGCATCATGCAATCCGTACATTGACCGATACCGCAGAACACACCCCGTGGCTCCCCTCGCTTGGCCGTGTAACGGTGCACCCGGATCCCTGCCGCGGAGACCGCCGCGGCCACAGGCTCCCCTTCAATCGCAGTGATCTCCCTATCATCGACCCTTATCTTAACCCATCGTGCCTCGGGCAAGACCCCAAGGATCGGATGGTCCTTTATCCTCATCGCTCATCCCTCCTGTCAAAAGCTAAGGCTCTTCATCGTTTCGAGCAGGTAACAAACGTGCCTAACCGTAACTGACAAAACCCTTTCTCTCGCCCGCTCGCTACCACTCGCTCAAGACCTGTCTGCGTGCGGCTCGCCCGCACAGGCAGGCGCAATGATCGCCAAGAAAACCAACTCCTATTTGTCTGTTATTCTCCTAATTCTCGCTGTTCTTAGCGTCTTTGCGTCTCTGCGAGGGGATAAGGTTTTTATCTCGCCCGTTCACTTCGTTCACTCAAGACGCAGCGTCCGCCAAGAAAGACTAACCCTAACTCCTATTATTCTTTTAATCTCTGCTGTTCTTTGCGTTCTCCGCGTCTCTGCGAGAGTATGGTTTTGCTCTTTCTCATTACCCTTCACTCATTACGCATCACTGTTTCACGTCTCTGCGAGAGCTGCTCTGTTCCACATAAGTATCCTCAACTACCCACTCAAAACAGCGAGGAACCGAAGCTAATCACCCCTGCCGAGGAGAAAACCCTCCTTGAGTGGGTCGGCTGGATCGACTACAAATTGATTGATCCCGGTAACATAAGCGCTTCCAGTAATCTCCGGGACCACCGCCGGAAGTTTCCCCACCCTGGTCTCCTCGACCATGCGGGCCCGAAATAGGGTACCAATTATGCTCTCATGGACAAACTCCTGCCCCAGTTTCCATTCCCCTTTGGCATACATGGTCGCCAGTTTCGCCGATGTGCCCGTCCCACAAGGAGAGCGGTCGATGGAGCCGGGGGGAATCACAACGGCATTCTTCGCATGCGCCTCGGGGCGGGCAGGTGGACCGTAGAACTCCACGTGTGTCAACCCATCGATAAACGGCCGCTCCGGATGCCTGACGCGCAGCTGAGAGTTTACCGCCTTTCTTATAGCGACCCCGACTCTGACGAGCTCGCCCGCCCTCTCCGGAATGATGCTGAACCCTAACTTTCTTGCCTCGACAAGTGCGTAGAAATTACCACCATAGGCGATGTCCAGTGTGACCTGGCCGTAGCCGGGCACCTCGACATCGACATCAGTTTGATATAAGAAGGAAGGAACGTTCTTAAAGGTCACGCTCTTGGCAACAAGTCCTTCAACGGCCACTGTAGCCACGACCAATCCGGCCGGCGTATCCAGTTTGATGGTCGTCACCGGCTCCTCTACAGGCACAATTCCCGCCTCGACCATTGCCGTGCAGCAACCGATCGTATCGTGTCCACACATCGGAAGATACCCACCGACCTCGATGTAGATCACACCCATATCGGCCTGCGGATCGCACGGCTGGGTCAAGATCGCCCCAGACATCACCTCATTCCCCCGGGGCTCGTACACCAACATGGTCCTTAGGTGATCCATCTTATTTTTCAAATATAACATCTTATCGGCCATTGTCTCCCCAGGGATATATGGAATACCACCGATAATTGTACGTGTGGGCTCACCGGCCGTGTGTGTGTCTATCGTGCTGATCATCCGAGCAAAGCGCATATGAACCTCCGATACAAAGGCTATTATGCTGGTTTAATTGGCCTGAATCCTTCCCGCCTTCT
>JAYEMK010000064.1:0-17945 GCA_034718095.1 Candidatus Bipolaricaulota bacterium
GTGCTTATCATAACATTTGCAATCGGAGCCCTGTCCGCATTTTCCCGCGCCTCCATCCTGGCGATTCGTACAGAGGTCGGTCGTACCTATGGGATGGGGACACTGGCCGGGTTGCAGAGTGGGGCGTTCTCTGTCGGACGGGTGCTGGGCCCATTAGCATGTGGTGTGATAGCTGACCTGGTCGGGTTGAGAGCGGTGTTCCCATTCGGGGCAGGGGTAGGGCTTCTGGGGACAGTGTTTGTTGCAAGCTGGCTTAAGCAATGGTATAAGGGGCTTGACTCATATCCGGTGTCGCGCTAACATATGGTGTGATTTGCCATGCTAAGAATAAATGGTGTATCTTGCCCTCTTCTCATCTATATTATTGTGCCCCGTTAGGGGCAAGCTTTAAGCATTTCTAAATCTTGATAGAGCTCCAATAAGCTTATTCCATAAGAATCCAAAAAGGGGAAAGATGTCCAGGTATGAAAAATTGATAAAGGACCCGATCCAGAGAGAGGAGAAAATCCTCTCCCTCTGGAAAGGGCAAAATACATTTGCAAAATCTCTCGAGCAGACGAAAGGCAGGCCAAGTTACGTGTTTTACGAGGGGCCACCGACGGCAAATGGAAAACCCCATTTCGGGCACCTGATGCCGCGTGTATACAAGGACCTGTTCCCCCGTTATAAGACGATGCAAGGCTTCTATGCGGAACGCAAAGGTGGTTGGGACACACATGGTCTTCCAGTCGAACTTGAGGTGGAAAAAGAGCTGGGCATAAACAGCAAACAAGAGATCGAGGCGTACGGGGTCGAGGAATTTGTCAATCGTTGCAAGGAATCGGTCTGGCGCTACAAAAGGGATTGGGAGAAGATGATCGAGCGGATGGGGTTCTGGATAGACCTCGAGAACGCCTACATCACCTATACTGACGACTACATCGAAAGCGAGTGGTGGGAACTGGCGCAGATGTTCGAGCGTGGTCTGCTATACAAAGGTCACAAGGTTGTCCCTTACTGTCCACGCTGCGGCACTGCCCTCTCCTCGCATGAGGTGGCACAGGGCTATCGCAAGGTAGAGGATCCTTCGATCTTTGTCAGGTTGATCATCTCATCCGATAAACAGGCAAAATACAACCTGGACCTTCCCGGAAAAACGTCCCTGTTGACCTGGACCACAACCCCTTGGACCCTGCCGGCAAACGTGGCCCTGGCGATTGCCCCTGCCGCGACATATGCGGAGATCGAGCAGGATGGAGCCAGGTTGATCCTGGCCAGGGCGCGGGTTGATGCCTCTCTCTCCGGCGACTATGAAATCGTGCGCGAGTTCCCAGGAAGCGCCCTGGTAGGCCTCCGCTATAAACCGGTGTACCCCCTGGTCAACGATGAGCGGGCCTACCATGTTCATCCAGCCGGGTGGGTAAACCTCGAAGAAGGAACGGGGATCGTCCACTCCGCACCGGCATTCGGCGAGGACGACTATAATCTTGGACTGGAGGTGGGGCTTCCCTTATTCCAGCCGGTCGACCTCAACGGCAAGTTCGTTGAGGGGTTCCCACTATGTTCTGGGCTGTTCGTCAAGAAATCGGACCCAATAATCATCGAGGATCTGCAAACCCGCGGTCTGCTCTATCGGACCCAGCCCTACGAACATGACTATCCATTCTGCTGGCGCTGTGGAACGCCTTTGCTCTACTATGCGATGGATTCCTGGTATATCAAGACGACCGCGGTCAAAGATGAGATCATCGCCAACAACCAGCTAATCAACTGGTATCCACCCCATATAAAGAATGGTAGGCTCGGCGATTTTCTCGACAATCTTAAAGATTGGGCCTTATCCCGCGATCGCTACTGGGGAACACCTCTCAATCTGTGGGTCTGCCAGGACTGCGGGGAGATAAACGCAATAGAAAGCCGTGCCACGCTGGTAGAACGAGCGAAGGATAGACAATTAGCACAGACGGTGGAGCTTCATCGCCCCTATCTCGACCGGGTGGAACTTGTCTGTCCTAAGTGTGGAGGGACAATGCAGCGTGTCTCAAACGTAATCGACACCTGGTTCGATTCGGGGAGCATGCACACAGCCCAGTGGCACTATCCGTTCGAGAACAAGGACAAGTTCAAGGATAGCTTTCCCGCCGACTTCATCTGCGAGGCGATGGAACAGACGCGAGGGTGGTTCTATACACTGCTCGCCACAAGCACGATCATCCATGGCAAACCGGCCTACCGCAACTGTGTCGCCACTGGCCTCGGCCTTGATGAGACGGGGATCAAGATGAGCAAGAGCAAGGGGAATGTCATCGACCCCTGGAAGATCGTAGAGATGGTCGGGGCGGATTCCCTGCGCTGGTACCTCTGTTCCTCCAGCGCGCCGTGGAAGTCAAAGCGGCTCGGGGAGGCCAACGTCAAGGAACCCCTGTACCGCTTTCTTGATACACTGCGAAATACCTACGACTTTTTCGCCCTATACGCATCAATAGACGCCTTCGACCCCGCAATACACCAGGCAGAAAAAGCCAGCTTGAGCCCCTCCGACCGCTGGCTAAATTCCAGATTCGCCTCCACCGTGGATCGGGTGACAACGGGCCTCGATCAATATGACGTGATCGCTGCCACCGAGGCACTTGAACAATTTCTGGATGATCTCTCCAATTGGTACATCCGATCCTCGCGCAGGAGATTCTGGAAGGGGGGAATGGGAAACGATAAGATTGCTGCGTACTCCACCCTTTACCGCTCACTGATAGGGCTTGCAAAATTGCTTGCCCCATTTATCCCATTTATTACCGAGGCGATCTATCAGCAGCTGCGCCGACCCGAGGACCCGGAGAGCGTTCATCTGTGTACTTACCCGCTTGCGGACGAGCAATGCATCGATCTTAAACTTGAGGAGGAGATGACGCTGGCCCGCAGGCTCACCTCCCTCGGTCATCAGGCGCGAAACAATGCCCAGATAAAAGTGCGCCAACCGTTGCGTCGGTGCCTGGTCGAAGGGATGGCCCCCTTATCGAGTGAGGTAACCTCACTGCTGAAGACGGAGTTAAACATCGAAGAGGTGGAGTTCGTCCAGTCACTCTCCTCGACGCTCCAGCCATCGGCCTCCCCAAATTTTAGCACCCTCGGCCCACGTCTCGGTCCACTCACCCAGGCGGCAGCCGACTGGATTGAGAGACAGCAGGGGGGCAAGCTGCAAGAGCAGCTTTCCTCCGGCACCATAGAGGTCGACATCGACGGGAAGCAGGTTCAGCTGACCGAAGCGGATCTCTCGTTCGCAGAGACCGTTCCTGAGTGGGGCACCCTCATCGAAGAGGGGGGGATTCGGTTGCTGCTCGACACACGCCTGGATGCAGCCCTGCGGGAGAAGGGGCTCATGCGCGAGGTCACCCACAGGATTCAGTTGCTCCGCAAGGCCGCAGGTTTTGCTGTGAGTGACCGCATTTCTTTGGGGTATACCGCAACCTCCTCCCTACAGCGTATCATAGAAGACAATAAGGAGGAGATCGCCGCCGAGATCCTGGCGACCAAGATCGAGCAAAATCTGGGGACGGATTACGAATACAGGGAAGAATTAATGATCGCTGGAGGACAGATCACCTGCACACTCACACGACAGAATACAAATCCAACGCACTGAAAGGAGCCACAAAATGGCAACCGCCATTCTTGGGATGCAATGGGGAGACGAGGGCAAGGGCAAAATCACCCATCTTCTGGCCAAAGATAGCGATATGGTTGTGCGGTTCAATGGTGGGGCGAATGCTGGGCACACCGTGATCGACCGGGGAGAGAAGTTCGGCACGCACCTCCTCCCGACAGGTGTGTTCTATACCGCCAGCACCTCTGTCCTGGCGGCCGGGATGGTGATCGATCTTGAGGTCCTACGCGAAGAATTCGACACCATAACGCGTCATCTGGGGGAAAAACCTGAGATTCTCATCAGCGAGCACGCCCACCTCGTCCTTCCATACCATAAGCTAATGGAAGACCTCGAGGGAAGCGTAAAACGCATCGGTACAACCAGACGTGGGATTGGCCCTGCCTACCGAGACAGGGCAGCCCGGATAGGGATACGTGCCGTGGACCTTCTGTCACCGAAGCAGTTACGCGATAGGCTGACACAACGGATCGAGTTGCTGAAACGAATGTGGCCCTCCTCCCCTCAGTTTGACTCCATAAGCGCAATCGAGCTATCGGAGAGGCTGGTAGGGCTCGCTCAACCATTTCTATCCTCTATCCGCGATACGGCACTGCCGATAAAGAAGGCCCTACAAGGTGATAGGCGGATCCTGTTCGAGGGGGCACAGGGGGCCCTGCTGGACGTAAACTACGGAACCTATCCCTACGTCACGTCCTCCTCAACAACATTTGCCGGCCTGGGAAACGCGATCGGGATTCCCAATCCGACGATTGATAAGCGCATCGGGGTGTTAAAGGCGTACACAACCAGGGTGGGGGAGGGGCCGTTTCCCACACAATTGTCCAATGATATGGAGGGAAAACTACAGGTAAGGGGAGGAGAATTTGGCGTGACCACCGGTCGGCCCCGTCGCTGCGGCTGGCTCGACCTGCCGGCACTGCGGCACGCAACCGCACTCAACGACCCAACCGGCATCGCTGTCACCAAACTCGATGTCCTATCAGGGATGAGCGAGATCAAGGTCTGCCGTGCCTATCAAGTGGGGGGAAAACTTTACGATCGTTTTCCGTCATCGGCGGAAGAGCTAGGCCTCTGTAGGCCCATATACGAGACCTTCCCCGGGTGGAAAGACGATATATCTCAAATAAAAGACTATGAACAACTTCCCAGGGCGGCGCGCACTTACCTTAAGTGGATCAGTGATGCATTGGGGGTCCCAATTTACCTTGTCTCCATTGGCCCTCGCCCAGAGGAGACGATACAGACTGACTTTTTTGACAGGGCCTAGCCCCCCTGCTATAATCTCCCCCGCACCGAATAACACGAGGAGCAAATTTATGCAACGCACATATACAGCCAAAAAACACGGTCTTAACAAGACCTGGAATAGGGACTGGTGGCTGATAAATGCCGAAGGGGAAAGACTCGGCCGAATGGCGAGCAAAATCGCCATCCTCTTGCAGGGTAAACACAAACCAAGTTACACACCGCATGTCGATACCGGGGATTATGTGGTGGTGATCAACGCAGCTAAGGTCGCATTGACCGGAAAAAAATGGGACCAGAAGTTATTCCAGCGCCACAGCGGTTATATCGGCGGACTCAAAGAGACCCCCTATCGCAGACTGATTGCGAAAAGACCATGCCTGCCTGTCCATGAGGCTGTTCGCCGCATGCTGCCAAAAACTAAACTGGGCCGCAGTATGTTGGGCAAGCTTAAGATCTATCCTGGACCCGAACATCCGCACGTGGCTCAAAAACCAGAAAAGTTATCGCTTTAGCCTGGCCATCGGTCTTTGGACATTTGTCCACCCCCTCCCAGACAAAGCTGGGAGAGCACATTGACACCGTTCCTTTCACTATTGCACCGAGGTGGTTACCCTTTATAGAAAATTCGACCACCAGGCCGGCACTGCCAGCCAATGGAGAGGAATGAGACAACCGTGATCAAAGTTACAGATGTAAGCCCCGACTCTTGTTAAAATAGGAATGGAATAATATATTTGACAAAAGGAGTCAGAATGAAACAAAGTGAAAAGGAGGTAGCAATGAAGGCGCGCAAGATCAGCCTGTATGCCCTTCCGCTACTCGTAACGGCAGCTTTGCTGTTTTCCACAGTGGCCCTGGCTGCCGACGAGGCCTATTACATGGTAATACAGGGGGAAAAGCAGGTACAGATTGAACCCGTGGAGGGCCCTGCCGGAGTAGTCGATTACTACGGATATGATGAAACCATCTTCGAATCAAAGCTCCCATTTCGTGAGCCCGACACCGCGGTGATCTTCCTGTACCGTAATACGACCAGTGAAAGGGTATCGCTGATCATGCTCTTGGGGGGGGCAGGCGGCAGTGAGGGGGCAGCAGCCTTCAATATGACCGGGATACCCATGGGGGCCGACTTCCTGGTGAAGGACGACGAGTTCGACATGCGCGAAACATGGGAGATTTCTCCACCAATCGGTAATGTCTCCTGGGGGTGGGATGCTGGCAAATCAGACGGCTTGGTGTTAAGCCCACTCGAAGTCCCCTTTGAGCTTACCATCACCCCCGGCTCCACCACCGGAATCAAACAGGTCAAATTTATCCATGGTGCTATGGCCGTAGACCAGGAGACCTCACTCAACACGACTGATCCGATTATTATTCGGGGAATGTTCAACAAACCACCGGTTGCAGCATTCACCGCCTCTCCCGTTACCCCCTACACCGGCGAGCCGGTGACCTTCGACGCGAGTGAGGCACGCGATCCTGATGGGGATATCGCCAGCTACGAATGGGATTTCAATGGGGATGGCATAATCGACGCCTCCACCGCCGACCCGATTATCACCTACGAGTTTCCTTCCAGCGGATTAAAAGCTGTCTCCCTTCGTGTTTCAGACTATGAGGGGGCAAGCTCCCGCTACAGCTACAATGTCGAGGTGACCGCCCCCGCAGTCAGGGTGTCGCGGACGATCTCTACAGCCGCCGCCCTTCCGGGAACAACATTCAAGGTAGTGGTAAGGATCGAGACCGACACCGAACTCGCTGGGGCTGGATTGCAGGAGCAACTTCCCGTAACCTGGGATGTAAAGCCGGTGGAAAATGCAGGTGCAGCGTTTAAGCGTTCAGAAACACAATGGGTATTCGTCGATCAGATCCATGCTGGAACAACCAGGGTCATAAGCTATGAGGTTACAGTGCCCGATAGTGAAGAACTGGTCGCCATTACACTCCCTGCCTCGTTCGATATCTGCGGTAACTTCAGTTCTGTGACCCCGCCAATCGAGGTCCCTGTTGAAGGGGACACGGATATAGAGGTAACCGACGCACTAACGATAAAGACCGCGGTTGCCCATCTCGTCCCCCGCCATGACACAACAGGGGACACGATCGATCTGCGGCTGTCGCAGAGGATATACACAGATCAAATGGAACGCGCACTGGGGCTATGGGTAAGTGATGAGGCAATACCCGGAACCCTGGGGGCGACATGCGACCTTGAGACTATGAAGGCCCTCGCCGCCTATTGCTACACCTGTACACCGGTCGACGACCCATTCCCAGCTGTCCCCATGGCAAACGTAGTCGCCTTACGCACAATCGACGCACCTGTCCCCTGCAATAACATCCTGTTGGATTACTACGACAAGGACGGCAACCCGGCCGGAAACAGGTTCATCGTAAACGTGGAGATAACCACTGACCAGGACCTGTACGGGGTGGGGCTGGAAGAGAAGCTTCCCACAGGCTGGAAGGTAACACCAATAGAGAACGACGGCTTTGTTTACAAGGAAACACAGGTACAATGGATCCTCGCTGGCAAGATGCTAGCCGGTTCGACAAAGGGTGTGACCTACGAGGTCGAGGTACCGCAGAGCGAGTCGCTCAAGCGGGCAGCGACCGATCCGTGCTATGTCAGCTGCAACGACCTTCTGGGCACAGTTGACGCCGCTTTACCGTGTTTTGCCATCGATGTTGAAGGTGACAGCGCTGTGGCGATAAGCGATTGTCTGCCGGTACTCGTCGTAATCTCCAAATGGAACACAGAGCTAGATGGCATCGATATCACCCTATCGGATAAGATCTCCTTCAGGCAGGCACAGAGGGCGGTGGCCTTCTGGCTGGAAGACGCAATAGTTCCTCGTAGTTGTGGGGAAAAGATAGACTATGATTCGGTTAGGACGATCATCGCTTACTGGTTGACAGATGTGGACATCTGCAAGGTATTACCCGGCAGACCCAGCAGCGTATGTGAGAAAAACCCGTGTGAGAACCCGTGTGAGGAAGTTGACAAGTGTGGTAACTAAAAACAAGTGACGGCCTTCTCGCTTAGGCTAGAGAAGGCCGTCCCAACCAATGGGAACTGTTTTATATAGACTGACCATATAGGAGGGGAGATGAGAACCCTAGCAAAGGTTATCTTTCTCATAATTGCCTTAGCGACGGGGGTGGTATCGACCACGTTGGGAATAACAGCCAATTTTACCCCTGCGACCTATAACCCAAACGTCGGAGAGAGCCTGTTGTTCAACGTAATCCGACCCGTGGTGGAGAGGGGCTCTGCCACCTACGAGTGGGACTTTGATGGAGATGGGGCCTATGAAATTTCGACCGGGGACGAGTTGATCAGACACACATTCGATGAACCCGGTCATCACAATATAACCCTACGGGTAACTGCCACAGATGGACGCCGGGTAACCCGGATGAAGGAAATCCTCGTCGGGGCCTCTCCATTATATGCGATTCGCACAGCTACCACGATTGAGCATGGCGCAATATCAGTGTTGATTACAATTGTCGCACGAGAGTGGATCAAGGCCCCCGGCTTTGTAGAGAAGCTCCCTGTCGGCTTTAAGGCCAAGCCCGTGGAGCCGGGGGAGGCAATGGGGGCAAAGATCAATACCTCTAACAATTCATTGGAGGTACTATTCTCTGAGATAGCCGAGGGAGAGGAGCGGTCCTTTCGATATCGGCTTTATCCGCTGACTGAGGCTGAGGCAGGTTGCCCTGTACTGAACGGGCTGGTAAGCGGCTACGGCACAAACGGACGGATCGAGGCTCAAATCTGCGGCGATCTCTCTCAATACTAGCCTTCCTGCTCGATAATGCGATGGCTGGTAGTGCGCAGGCGAGAAAGGATGGTCTCCTCGTCGAACGGTGCCCCTTTCAAGATATCAGCCACCCTTGGATCTCCATTCAGCGCTGAAATAAAGGTCGTTCCAACCTCCCGCGCTCGTTGTGCTGCAGCCTTCACCACCTCATGTGCGAGGCTGCGGCTCATCCCATGCTCGATCAGGGCGATAAGAAGTGACTGGGAGTAAATGGCACCACTGCTCATTTTCAGGTTCTCGCTGATCCTCTCGGGATTTACAACGAGCCCATCGATCAATCCGCGCACTTTGACAAGCATGTAATGGAGAAGGATAAGGCTGTCGGGAAAGATAATCCTCTCCACCCCTGAATGAGACATGTCCCGCTCATGCCATAGGGCGTTGTTCTCAAATGCAGCCTGCAGGTTCCCTCTAAGTACACGCGCCAGGCCACATATCCGCTCTGAGATGATCGGATTACGCTTATGCGGCATCGAGGAAGACCCTTGAGGAGTTGGTTCCTCAACCTCCTCGACCTCACTCCTGGAGAGGTGCCGGATCTCAAGCGCGATCTTCTCCAGGGTTGTTCCTGTAAGGGCTGTGGCCGCCATAACCTCGGCGTGCCGGTCACGCTGAAGGATCTGGCTCGCTACCCTCGCCGGTGTCAATCCCAACCTTCGACAGGCAAGCCCCTCCACCCGGGGATCGATCATAGAGTAGGTCCCTACAGGGCCGGATAGCTTACCAACGCATATAGTCTCCTTCGCCCGCCTGAGACGCTCAATATCACGAATTAGCTCGTCATGCCAAATGAAGAACTTAAGCCCGAGGGTTGTGGGCTCAGCGTGTCTGCCGTGCGTACGCCCCACGATTACAAACCCCTCATACCGGCGTGCTTTTTCGCGCAGCAGGTCAACCAATCCTACGGCCTCCTTCAGCAAAATGTTCAGGCTGTCGTTGATCCTTAGTGAAAGGGCGGTGTCTTTGACATCAGAGGAGGTAAGCCCATGGTGGATGAACCGGCCAGGGTCCCCTGCCTGTTCTTCCAGGCTGCGGATAAATGCGAGCAGATCATGTCCTGTCTCCTCCTCGATCTCACGGATGCGGGGAATATCGACGTTTACCTTTTCTTCAACGGCAGCCCGGCTACCGGCAGGGATCTCCCCCAGTTCCTCCATCGCCGCCAGGGCCGCAAGCTCGACATCGAGCCACCGTTTGTACTGAGCCGCAGGCGTCCACAACTCCCGCATCGGAGACAGGCAATAACGCTCGATCATCTTTTCCCCCTGAACTCATCATGCACAACATATCCCGTGACCATCAAATCATCGCCGATTCCCTTTATTTTGACCTCTTGCAGTTGAATCGCATCATGGATGCGGTCTATACCCTGCCCCCCGATCGCCGGCACCGCCGTCCGACCTCCGATGATAATCGGGGCAATGAAAAAAGACACCTTGTCCACCAACCCTGCCCTGAGAAATGCCTCAGCCGTCTCCCCACCACCCTCGATAAGTACGGAGTCAATTCCCTTCTCTTTCAGTCGTGTCAAAAGGCGACAAAGGTCAATCCACTCAGCCTCGCTCGGCATCCTCCATACATCTTTACCGAGTCCAATGATCGCCTGTTCCTTCTCCATCGGCATCGCCGCTGTGACCACAATGGTACGACCACGTCCATGAAGCAGCCTGGCCCCAATCGGAATATCACCGTTTCGGTCGAGGACAAGGCGCAGCGGATCCGGCCCAGCCACGTGTCTGACGGTAAGGCGCGGGTCATCAGCGAGCACGGTGTTCACCCCAACCAGGACGGAAGAGAACCTCCTCCTTAGCCGATGCACCTCTCTCCTGGATGCCGTGCTAGAAATCCACCTGGAATCGCCACTGTGGGTGGCGATCTTCCCGTCGAGACTTTCGGCAAGCTTGAGTTGCACAAAAGGACGGTCACCCGTGATAAATCTGAAGAAGATCTCATTGATACGGCGTGCCTGTGACTCCATCACCCCCTCCGTCACCTCGATCCCCGCCTCCCGCAGGCGTGCAATCCCTTTGCCGTTAACAAGGGGGTTTGGATCACGGCAGCCGATGACAACCCGGGAGAGACCGGCCTCAATGATCCTCTCAGTACATGGGGGGGTCTTCCCGTAATGTATACACGGCTCCAGGGTCACATACAGGGTGGCCCCATCGGCAGCTGTCCCTGCATCTTCGATGGCAAAAACCTCAGCATGTGGCCCACCGAACAGTTTATGAAACCCCCGACCGACTATCTCTTCATCCTTTACAACCACGGCACCAACAAGGGGGTTGGGATTCACATATCCCTCACCGCCTTCGGCCAGCTCTAGTGCTACACGCATGAACCGCTCGTCACTCACCCGCCGCCTCCTGTAGGGCATGCATCGCGGCAAGCCGGTCCCGGGCTGAAAAGATGGCCGATCCAGCGACGATCAACCCGGCACCGGCCCGCACCACAGCTGCGATATTGGTCACATCGATCCCCCCATCCACAGAGATCGTGATCGGTCTTTCCCGGATCTTCTCGCGCAATCTCCGGATCCTGTCTATGGATTCCCTCATAAATGACTGGCCACCAAACCCGGGTTCAACGCTCATCACAAGGACGAGGTCAACTGAGTCCAGCCAGGGAAAGACGGCCTCCACCGGGGTCCCCGGCCGCAATGATATCCCCACCCCGGCCCCAGTCTGTTTTATCGTATCTATTACCCGGGCCGGCGAATCTTCTGCCTCGATGTGAAACGTGATGAAATCACCAGGGAAAACGTGAAAGCGGGGGGCGTAGTCCCGCGGATTATCTATCATCAAATGGATATCAAAGGGACGTGACAGCCCACGCCGCAATGAATTCACCACCGGCGGGCCGATGGTCAAATTGGGGACAAAGTGTCCGTCCATCACATCGACATGCAGGTAATCTGCCAGTGGCTCAACCTGACTCGCCTCAGCACGCAGCTTTCCAAAATCGGCCGCAAGCAAAGACGGGGCAAACTTCATTATCTCCGGTTTGCCGACAGGAGCAGGAACAGCTGCAGCGCCGCCATCGCTGCCGCAGCGACATAGGTAAGGGCAGCTGCAAACAGGACCTCCTTTACCCCACCCAATTCGTGTTCGCTTAGCACATGGGTCGAGCGGAGTGCGGCAACTGCCCTTCTGCTGGCGTCGAACTCGACGGGGAGCGTAACCAATGTAAACAGAACCGCTGCAGAGAAGGCAAGAATCCCAACTGTAATAAGAAATTGATACCGGAAGATAATCCCCAAAAAGAACAAGGGAAGGGCCAGCTGCGAGCCCATGTTCGCAACCGGGACTATCGCCGTACGCAACATAAGCGGCCTATATCCTTCTGCATGCTGTATTGCGTGCCCTGCCTCATGGGCTGCCACCCCCACAGCGGAGACCGAAGGGGAGACAGGGTCAGACAATCGCAATACCCTACCACGAGGATCATAGTGATCGGAGAGGTGCCCTTTGATCCCCTCGAAGGATACCCCAGTGATCCCTGCACCTTCCATAACACGCTTTGCCGCTTGCTGGGCTGTAATCCCACTTCCTGTACTGACACGTGCATACCGCGAATAGGTAGAACGCACCCTGTATTGAGCATAAATGGCCAAAGCCAACGCCGGTAATAAGATCAAGATACTCGGACCTAGAAAGAACCCCCATAATGGCATGGCATCATCCTCCGTTCCTCTGACTCATCCCTTTAATTATACGTCCCCTCCATATCCCGAGCAAGGAAAATCTGGTGAAAAGGACGATCAAGGCAGCAGCAACTGTTCCTCCAGCCACATCGGCAAACCAATCGAGCAGGCTCGCCTCGCGGGTAAGGACGAATATCTGATGAAACTCATCGCTCGCGGCATAGAGTGAGGTAAGAGAGAGCGACCAGGACAGCCTGCGCGGCAACGGCAGAGATCTCCAGACGAGAAAAAAGAAGCAGCCAAACTCCAAAAAATGGATCAGCTTATCGCCGCAGGGAATGGGCAAAAGCGGTTCACCACCCCCCACGGGTAGGCTCGAGAGGGTGAAGATCAAACCGGCGTAGACGCCGAGCACTACACGCCATACCAGAATGTGCCCGCTCATAACTCTCCATCATCATGGGAGAGGGCCTGTAAGCCGGATTCTGTCGTGGGGGACCATCTATCTAGGCGGCTTACCCAAAGGCTCGGGCGGGCAACCCTCAGACGCCTTCCTATTTAGCCTTGCTCCAGCCAGGGTTTGTCAAGCCGATCCGGTCACCCGTATCGCTGGTGGTCTCTTACACCACCGTTTCACCCTTGCCTGGTCCGCAAGTTGCGGGCCATCGGCGGTCTGTTTTCTGTGACACTTTCCCGGGGTCGCCCCCGCTGAGATCTCCTCAGTGGCCTGCCCTGTGGAGTCCGGACTTTCCTCAAGGTATTATCTTGCGGCCCCCTAGCCCTCTCCTCTTTTTAATCCTGGAATACCCACACCTTCGACAATAGTATATCACATTAACTGTTCCATAGGAGCCAAACGAGCGGCTCCTCCTTACCCTGAGAATCCGTCCACAGCGAGGGCAGATCCGTCGCCGGATGAAAAATACGACCAGGATCAAAGCACCGACCAGCAGGATGACCGCATAAAACCGGCCATTACCAGCCCCTGCTGCCTGCCCATCGTGCGGGTCTACGGCACCAATCTGCTGCTCAATGACGGAAAAAATCTCCACCATTGCCTCTTCGATTCGCCGGTGGGAGACAAGATCAGAAATTCCGTCCTTGATTGTCCCTGCAAGTCCGGGATACTCCTCGGTTGTCTCTTTCCCCACCGCGACGGCTACACGCCACCGCCCGGCTTGCTTGAGGAAGATGCCAAGCACGGTTCTCCCCTGTGCCAGTCCCCAGTAATCAAGCAGAGCGTAGGCATAACGATCGACATCGTCGTAAGTCTGCCAGCTCGCCAGTATATGAACCTCGATCGCGGAGGCCCGCTCTGTGGCCTCGATCAGAGAATTTATCCGGGCACGCCCATGCCGGTCGAGTACATTTCCGTAGTCGGACAATCTGCCTATCGGTAACGGGAGGGCACCGCTCGCCGCCACGGTGATAACAACCATTAAGAGTTCGATGGAAAGACAGATACTCAGTCTACGTACAGGATTCGGGAACAATGCTCACAGGTGACGATCTCAACACTGGATCTCGCTCTTTCTATTGTGTTCCCGCTCAGTTTAAGCTTGCACCCAGAGCAAGATCCATGCACTACCGCCACCACTGGATCGTTGAACAGGGAATGCAGCCCCTCATACCGGGAGAGAAAATGTGAGGGAATTTCATCCGCAACATTATCTCGTTCCTTCCTACACCGGGCAATCTCGGCACTGAGCTGGCTTAACTGGGAGGACAGTTCACCATCACGAGCGGCTGCTGTCCGTTCATATTCCTTGAACGTGTCTTCTTCCCCCTTCAATAGTCGCCGCCGTTGTTCCACATCGTCCATCAATTCCAATGCCTCATCCTCCATCTTTCCGATCCGCTGGCGTTGATTGGTGATCTTTTCCTCCAGTGCCTGCATCTCCTTGAAACTGATGATCCCTTCGCTTAATTGTCTCTTATAGCCGCGGATCTGCTCGTCGAGCTCGTCGACCTCTAGATTCTTCAGGCGACTTTTCCTCTCCAGATCACTCAACTGCTGACGAACCTCCTCGACCTTCTTCCGCCGCTCTTCCACCGCCTCGGCCTGCCTGACACGAGCCCGCTCCAGCCGTTTCAGTTGCGCGTCAAGCCCAGCACACTGGCCATCTTTTGCCTGCAGCGCAACCAGCTGACGAATCTCTTCTCTCACCAGCTATCTCTCGTAATTATCATAATCCCTCTCGACTATAATACCATAACGGGATACGTGCAAGCCCTGTCCTCTCACAGTGCCCGCCTCCCCTTAATTGCCCGCCCAAGGGTGACCTCATCGGCAAATTCCAGATCCCTCCCCACAGGGATTCCCTGGGCAATCTGAGAGATCCGCACCCCCAACGGCCTCACCAAAGAGGCGATATGCATCGCGGTGATCTCCCCTTCCAGCCGCGGTTCCAGGGCAAGGATAATCTCCTTCGTTCCCTCCAGCTTGATCCGTTCTAATAGTGCATCGATGGTTAGATCGGCAGCGGATACGTCGTTGGAAGGAGAGATCAGCCCACCCAAAACGTGATACAACCCGCGGTATTCTCCGGTACGCTCTATCTTGGCGATCTCCCACGGTCGCCCTACAACACATATAGTGCTCTGATCCCGTTTTGGATTGGAGCATATCTCACACAGATCGCCGGTGGCAAAATTGTAGCAGCGCTTGCAGCGTTGTACCTTATCGTTAAGATCCCCGATCGCCCCAGCGAGCCCTTCCACCTCTACGGCAGGGGCTGTGAGCAGATGAAACGTGATCCGTTCCGCGCTCTTTCTCCCGATTCCAGGAAGGCCCCGCAACCTCTCTATCAAATCCTCCAGTGGGGCGATCATGGGCCTGGCATCCCAGGCAGATTCATCCCTTGGGTAAGCGGCCCCAACCGCTCCTGAGCCAGCTCATCAGCGTTCTTCTGAGCCTCCTGCACCGCGGCGATAACCAGATCGACCAGCATCCCTACATCGGCTGGGTCCACGACTTCCTGCTCGATTGAAAGATCCTGTAGCTTACCCTGACCATTCACCACCGCTGTGACCATTCCCCCTCCCGCACTGGCCTCGACCTTCAGTTGGGCAAGCTCCTGTTGCTTCTTCTCAAGTTCCTCCTGAAGCCGTTTCGCCTGTCGCATGATGTTTCCCATATCCCGCATGCCTCTCATTATTCCTCCTTCACAATCTTACCATCAAATGCCTGGCATACCAGTTCTGCCTTTTTCCTTAGCTCTTCCCGTGCAGATGTGCGCGGACCCATCCCCGCTGTAAGCCCGACATTAACGTAATACCCTGCCCCGAGCCGTCGGCGCACCACCCCTGTCAGATATTGCATGTTTGCCGATAGCTCCAGGCTCTCCTTGTGAAAAGCGTACTCTGGGTTAAAGGAGATATTAAGCTTTTTGCCCTCTAATCTTGGTGTACCCTCTGTGAGGAAGGCGGCGATGGCCACCCGTTCCTGGCTGATCTCCTCCAATATTTTCCTCCACTGCCCGTCAAACGAATCCTCCCCAGTCGGTTCCTGGGTCACCTCTTGATCCTGTGGTTCCTCAGCCGGCAGCTCCTCCTGCTGTTCTTCCGGTAGATTGCCCGTAGGGGGACAAATCTCGTTCATGAACGAAAGGAGACCTACCTCAAGGACAATCCTCTGGTCAAGGGAACGAAAGAGATCCTGTTTTACATCCAGCAGTCCGCGAATGAGATAAATATTCCGGTTGGTATCTCCTGACCCCTCCGCGATCCGATCGCGTAGGAGATTTATCAAATCACCAAGGAAGATCTCAAGATCCTTGCCGCGCTCAACAAGGTCATCGATCATTTCAAGTATCTTATGGCGGTTTCCTCCCTGCAACATGCGCAAAAAGGCGTCTTGCTCTTCGGGACCGACCATCCCCAACATCTCCAATACGGCCCCCTCATCGATCTGACCGGTAAGAAAACTAACCGCCTGTTCCAAAAGCACAATAGCGTCACGCATACCACCGTTTGCCTTATCGGCGATGGTCCGAAGGGCCTTCTTACTGATCGATATCCCCTCAGCACGGGTTATCTCGGACAGCCGGGCTGTGATCTGTTCGGGATGGATTTTGCGGAACTCAAACGCCTGACAACGAGAGATAATCGTAGGGGGAACCTTGTATGGTTCAGTGGTGGCAAAGATGAACATCGCATGCGGGGGTGGCTCCTCCAGGGTCTTTAACAGGGCATTGAACGCCTCGTTGGTCAACATGTGTACCTCGTCTATGATGTAGACCTTCCTGCGCAGATCAGTGGGGGAGAAATTGACCTCCTCGCGGAGGCGGCGAATACGATCGATCCCGCGGTTGGAGGCACCGTCTATCTCCAGGATGTCCAGGGAGCGATTGGAAAGGATCCGCTTACAATTTGCACAGCGGTTACAGGGCTCCCCACCAGCCGGGGCGGAGCAGTTCACAGCACGGGCGAGGATTCTAGCCACCGAGGTCTTCCCGATTCCGCGTTCGCCAGCAAATAAATAGGCATGCGCCACCGCATCAGCAACCACCGCATTCTGCAGTGTGCGAACAATCTCAGCCTGCCCCACCACCTCGGAAAAGCGCTGCGGCCTGAAGCGGCGGTAAAGGGAGATATAAGAGGATTTGTCATTCACGCTAGGATCACCATTTCTGGTCGGGGAGACTGGATTTGAACCAGCGACTTCCTGCTCCCAAAGCAGGCGCGCTACCAGGCTGCGCCACTCCCCGATGTTTATGGAAATTATAGAAAAACGCGGCCCCTCAATCAATCAACCCATGTATATACCACCGTTGACATTGATCGTCTCACCGGTGATATAACCCGCCTCGTTCGAGGCGAGAAATCCCACAAAGGAGGCTATCTCTCCCGGTTCTGCGACCCGTGCTGCCGGTATCTTGGCACGTATCTGGTCACCCTTCTCTTTGATCGCCTCAGCCGTCATGTCGGTACGCGTATATCCAGGGGAGATGGCATTCACCGTAATATTGGGGGCAAGCTCCAGGGCAAGGGATTTTGTCAGACCGATCAATCCCGACTTTGCCGCTGAGTAATGGGCCCCGTGATCTGAACCACTCATCGCTCGCAGGGAGCAGATATTAACGACCCTTCCCCACCGTTCCCGCCGCAGATAGGGCAGGGCCGCCTTCACGGTATACAGGGCAGAGGAGAGGTTCACCGCCAGGGCACGATTCCAGTCATCAATAGCCATCTCATCAACCGTACAATGTTGCGAAAAGCCAGCATTGTTGACCACGATCTGAACCCCTCCGAACCGGGCAGCGGCCTCATCCACCATTGCCACCACCTGAGAAAAGTCTGCCACGTCAGCCTGGAAAGGCATAGCCCTTCCACCGGCTGACTCGATTTTCCGCACTAACTCTTGGGCCCTTTGCCTGTTATCTAGATAATTTATGGTCACCCCATACCCCGCTGCAGCGAGCCGTCTGGCGATTGCCGCTCCGATCCCTCGCGAGCTTCCAGTAATGATAGCAGCCGATTTCATCGTGTAACCCACCCCTCGATAACATGTTACAATAAGTATAGCAACCTGCCGCTGCCGGCGCAGTGAGGTTGCCCAATTCTCGAGGCTGTAATAAGATAA